>DATMNS010000174.1:0-4267 GCA_035568735.1 Chthoniobacterales bacterium
CGATCGCAGAGATCTCGAGAAACATATCGCCCTTTCCATGATCGGCGGCTCGAACGTTTTTGCGGATAAGCCGGCGCCGTTTTTCGCCGTTACCTACGGGCTGCACGATCGCCTCGCTTATGTCCGCAGCGTGCCGCTCGCGTTGCCAGAACACGAGGATTTCATGAAAATCGTCGTCAGCAAGGGGGTCGCGACCACGCAGGGCGGCGCGCAGACCGCGAGCGACGTGGACGACAAGGTGCGCGTGCCGGACGCCTTCAGTTTTTTCAAGATCGACGAGAGCAACGCCCGCGTCGTGCGCAATGCGGATGGCGATCCGGAACAAGTCCTGATCGTGAGCACATCCGCGGCGGCGAAATCGGATGAGATACGCAAGGCGCTGCACGTCTATCTCCTCCCGAAAAAGCCTTCGACCAAGGAGGAAGAAGCGGCGACTGCGGACGAATCGCCCAGTGAAAATGATTCGGAAAACAGCGACGAAGATTCGTCGGAAGCCACCGCGACCGAGACTCCGAGCGGCTGGCAAAGTCCGCGCGAAGTGAACGACGAAGTCTTGAAAAACGCGAAGCCGGTCGCCCTTTCCGTCATTCCTTCGGAGCACGAACAAACGCAGACGCACGCCTTCAAATTCAGCGTCGAAGAGGAAGGCAGCCTCTACATTCGGATCGACAAAGGGGTCAAGGCCGTCGGCGGTTTTCCGTTGCCCGAGACGTATGACGCGATCGTTGCCGTGCCCACTTTGCCGCGCGAAATCCAAATTCAGGGTAACGGCGGAGTCCTTGCGCTCCATGGCGAACGCAAACTCTCGATCAAATCGCGCGGCATCGGCGAGATCGAATACGAAATCGCCCGCGTCGCCGCGAACCAGATCAATCATCTCGTCACGCAGACGAACGGCAGTTTCGAGAACCCGGAATTCTTTGGCGAGTTCGACGAGGAAAACATTTCGCGCATCGCGGTCGAGCGTCAGGCGATCAATCTCGAGAACAGATTTCGGCCGAACTATTCCGCCTTCGACTTCTCCAGTCATCTCCAGTTGCCGACTGACGGCGGGAGCGAGCGCGGCCTCTTTTTCGTCCGCGCGCGCGAATGGGATCCGGTGAAGAAAAGAGCCGTGCGCGACGTGAGCGATCGCCGCTTCATTCTCGTCACCGACATTGGCCTGCTCGTGAAAAAGAATGCCGACGGGAGCAGCGATGTCTTCGTCCTTTCGATCAAGGCCGGCACGCCCCTGGCCGGCGTCGCGGTGCAAATCCTAGGCAAGAATGGCGTTCCGCTGGTCAGCGGCACGAGCAGCCCGGATGGCCGGGTCAACTTTCCCTCGTTAGGGAAACCGGCCCACGAGAAACGCCCGGTCGCGTTCGTTGCGCGGCTGGGCGACGACGTTTCCTTTATGCCCTACGCCCGCTCCGATCGAGCGCTCGATTTTTCGCGCTTCGATACCGATGGGGTCGAGAATGTTTCGGGCGATCAGCTCGAGGCCTTCGTTTTTACCGAGCGCGGCGTCTATCGGCCGGGCGACGAAGTGCACATCGGTTGCATCGTGAAGCAGCGCTCCTGGCAGGGGCAGCTCGAAGGAATGCCGGTCGATGTGGAAATTTTCGACGCGCGCGATCTCCGGGCGCAAGTGCGGCAGTTGCGCCTGCCCGCCATGGGATTTGCGGAACTGAATTTCCAAACGGCGAACGAGTCGCCGACTGGCGCCTACCGCATCGAAGTTTACCTGCTGCGCAACGGGAAGAAGGACGCCCTTCTTGGCTCGGGCGATTTTCATGTCGAGGAGTTTTTGCCCGATCGGATGAAGATTGAGTCGCGCCTCTCGCAGGAAGCGCCGCGCGGCTGGATCGACCCGAAGGACGTGCAGGCGTTTGTCACCCTGCGCAATCTCTACGGCACACCGGCGAGCAATCGTCGCATCGCGAGCCAGCTCGAACTCGCGCCCCGCAATTTTTCCTTCGACGAATTCAAGGGTTACACCTTTCACGATCCGTTGCGGGACGGGAAAGAAGAGCGGTCCGGGCAAACGGTCGACCTCGGCGATCAGACGACCGACGCCGAGGGCAAGGCGACGATCGCGCTGAATCTTGAGCGCTTCGCCGATGCGACCTACGAGATGACGTTTTCGACCCAGGGCTTCGAAGCCGAGGGCGGCCGGAGCGTGCACGCCTACAATTCGCTCCTCGTCTCGGCCTTGCCGCGCGTCATCGGTTACAAGCCCGACGCGCCGCTCGATTACCTCCCGAAAGACAGCGCGCACAGCATCGACTTTATCGCCATCGATCGCGCGCTGAACAAAGTCGCGACCGAGAAATTGCAGTTCGATCTCATCGAGCAAACCTACGTTTCAATTTTGGCGAAGAAGGATAACGGCAACTACGCCTACGAATCGGTCTTAAAAGAGCGGCTGGTAAAATCGGAGGCGATCAGCATCGACGCTCCCGGGCTCAGGTATTCCGTCCCGACCGGCGCGCCGGGAAATTACGTCCTCCAGATTCACGACGAGAGCGGCCGCGTCTGGAACAAGCTTTCGTTTTCCGTCGTCGGCCTGGGCGAAGTCTCCCGCGCGCTCGACAAGAATTCCGAGCTCCAGGTGAAACTCAATCGATCGAGCTGCAACGCGGGCGACGAAATCGAAATCGCGATGACAGCGCCCTACACCGGCAGCGGCCTGATCACGATCGAGAGCGACAAGGTCTACGCGCATCAGTGGTTCACCAGCAGCACGACGAGCAGCGTGCAACACATCCGTGTGCCGGAAGGTTTCGACGGCACTGGTTACGTCAATGTCTCCTTCGTCCGCGCGCTTGATTCGAAGGAAATTTTCATGAGCCCGCTGAGCTACGCCGTCGTGCCGCTGACCGTGAACAAGGCGAAGCGCCAACTGCGCGTCGATCTCCGTTCGAGCGATCTCGCGAAACCGGGCGAGCCGCTCAAGATCGCTTACAAAACGGATCGGCCGGCGAGGATCGTCCTCTTCGCGGTCGACAAGGGCATCCTGCAGGTGACTGATTTCAAAACGCCCGATCCGTTAGGCTATTTCTTCCGCAAGACGGCGCTCGGGGTCGAGACCGCACAGATTGTCGATCTCATTCTGCCCGAGTTCTCCATCCTGCGGGCGGCGAGCGCAGCCGGCGGCGATGGCGAGGCCGAGCAGCGCCTGAATCCGTTTCAGCGGGTGACTGACAAGCCGGTCGTTTTCTGGTCGGGGATCGTCGATGCCGACACGACGGAACGCGAAGTGACCTACGATCTGCCCGATTATTTCGACGGCACTCTCACCATTATGGCCGTCGCCTTCGCCTCTGATTCAGCGGGTTCGAGCGAAAAGGAATCGACCATTCGCGGTCCGTTCGTCATCACGCCGAGCGTGCCGACGATGGTCGCGCCTAACGACAAGTTTGAGGTCGGCGTGACGGTGGCGAACAATATCGCCGGCTCGGGCGCAAACGCCGCGGTCACGTTGACGGCCGAGCCGTCGGCGCAATTGGAAATCGTGCAGGGTCCCGCGATGCCGCTGCATGTCGCGGAGGGGCGCGAAAGCACCGTCATCTTCACCGTCCATGTGAAAGACGAACTCGGCGCCGCCAGCCTCGCGTTCCACGCCTCCGCACCGGGCGGCGAGGCGACGCGGCGCGCGACTCTGAGCGTGCGGCCGCCGGTGCCGTTCATGACGCAGGTGAGCAGCGGCCGTTTCACCAACGGCAACGCGCAGGTGCCGGTCACGCGCCAGATGTATACGGCGTTTCGGCAGTTGAACGCGACCGCTTCGGCCCTTCCGCTCGGCCTCGCGCGCGGTCTCGATTTTTATCTGAAGAACTTCCCGCACGGCTGCACCGAACAGATCACCAGCGCCGCTTTCGCCCGTCTCGTTCTCGCTGATGAGGCTGACTTCGGATTGAGCCGGGCCGAGGTGAACGAGCAGCTCGAGAAAGAATTCGCGATGTTGCGCCGCCGGCAAAGCGACCAGGGTGCATTCGGCTACTGGTCGGCTGAGACCAGCCCGGAAACTGATTTCGTTTCCGTTTATGCGACGCACTTCCTGAGTGAAGCGAAGGCTGCCGGCTTCGCGCCGCCGCCGGATATTCTCCAGAGCGCCTTGCGCAATTTGCAAACGATGGCCGCGCGCCCGCCGCGCGATCTGGCCGATGCGCGCACGATTGCCTATGCCATTTATGTCCTCACGCGCGAAGGTTTCATCACCACCAATTACATCCTCAATCTGCGCGATTACCTCGACAAACAATTCGAGAAACAATGGCCGCAGGAT
>DATMNS010000175.1:0-4039 GCA_035568735.1 Chthoniobacterales bacterium
GCGGCGTGTTCGAGGGCCTTGATGGCACCTTTTTGTTCGGCTTCGGTGCCGCGCGCACCGACATAGACCCGGGCGTTACGGCCATCCGGAGCGAGGCGGACTTCGTTGACCACGACCGAGATTTCGAGGCGCGGGTCCTTGAGTTCGCCGGCCAGCATAGCGTTGATTTCGTGGGCGATTTCCTCGCCGATGCGTTCGCGACGGTGGTTGACGGTGGTCATGGTCTTTCGATCAGCTGCAAAATGCTTTTGTACAGTATAGGAGCGGGAAGTACAAGCCGCGCAGCCTGAGCCAGTACAAAAGTGCAAGAGTACAAAAGTATAAGCGATACGCCGCAGTCACAAAAAGTCGACGGAGTGGTCCACGAGGATGGGGCCGAGGATGCGTTGGGCTTCGCGCAGAACGGTCTGTAGGGATTCTTCGACGTGCTGTTCGGCGTTGGAGAGGGTAACGATGCCGATGGTGGAGGATTGCCAGACGTCGTGGAAGTCGAGTTCGGCGATGGCGATGTTGAATTTGCGGCGGAGGCGGGCTTTGAGGCTGCGGAGGATTTGGCGCTTGTCCTTGAGGGAGTGGGCGTCGGGGAGTTGCAGGTCGAGGAGTAGGAGACCTACGGGCATGGGGAGAGTTTAAGAGTCTAAGAGTTCAAAAGTCGAAGCACGGCAGCGGGGTCGCCGCACTTCACGTGATTTATTTGCGGGCGGAGGAGCCGGCTTGGGCGGCGGCTTCTGCGCCGGACAGTTTCTGGACGTTGAAAGCTTCGAGCACGTCGCCGATTTTTACGTCGTTGAAATTGGCGATGCCTACGCCGCATTCGAAGCCGGTGCGTACTTCGCTGGCGTCGTCCTTGAAGCGTTTCAAAGAGCTGAGCTTCGAGGTGTAGATGACGGCGCCATCGCGAACGACTCTGATTTGCGCGTCACGCTTGAGAATGCCATCCACGACGTAGCAGCCGGCGATGGTGCCAGCGCCCTTGACGCGGAAAGTGTTGCGGACTTCGGCGCGGCCGAGATAGCTCTCCTGGAAGACCGGTTCGAGCAGGCCTTCCATGGCTTTCTTAATTTCGTCGGAAACTTCGTAAATGATGTTGTGGGTCCGAATGTCCACGCCCTCTTGCTGGGCAAGGTCGGCGGCTTTGCGTTCGGGGCGAACACCGAAGGCAATGATGATGGCGCCGGAAGCGGAAGCGAGGAGGACGTCGTTTTCGCTGACCGCGCCGACACCGGAGCCGAGAATCTTGAGCTTGACCTGATCGGTGGAAAGCTTCGGCAACATTTCGCTGAGAACTTCGACCGAGCCCTGCACGTCGGCCTTGATGACGATGTTGAGTTCCTTGACTTCGCCGGTTTTCAGTTGCTCGTGCAACTGATCGAGCGTGATGCGTCCGCCGGAGCTGGCACGGAGCTGCGCATCGCGCTGTTTGCCCTGGCGATAGTCCACGATGTGGCGGGCCTTGGCTTCGTCAGTGACCTGGAAGTGATCGCCGGCTTCGGGAACGCCCTGCAGCCCGAGAACTTCAACGGGAGTGGACGGAGTGGCTTCCTTGAGCGGGCGTCCGTGATCGTCAAACATCGCGCGGACCTTGCCGAAAACCGCGCCGCAGATGAAGAAGTCGCCGGCCTTTAGCGTGCCGTTTTGAATGAGGATGGTAGCGACGGGGCCGCGGCCCTTGTCCACGCGGGATTCAAGAACAGTACCGGCACCGGGGGCGTCGGGATTGGCTTTCAGTTCGCGCAGATCGGCGACCAGCAAAATAATTTCGAGCAAACGGTCGAGGCCTTTTTTCTGCTTGGCGGAGACTTCAACGAATTCGGTGTCGCCGCCCCACTCGGCAGGCATCAGGCCGAGATCGCTGAGTTGACGCTTGACGCGTTCGACCTGCGCTTCGGGCTTATCAATCTTGTTGATGGCCACGATGATGGGAACGTTGGCGGCCTTGGCGTGGTCGATGGCTTCCTTGGTTTGCGGCATTACGCCGTCATCGGCGGCGACGACGAGGACCACGATGTCGGTAACTTTCGCGCCGCGCGCGCGCATGCGGGTGAAGGCTTCGTGACCGGGTGTGTCAACGAAAACGACCGCACGGTCGTTGACCTGAATTTTGTACGCGCCGATATGTTGAGTGATGCCGCCTGCTTCGCCCGCGGCAACATCTTCGGAGCGAATGGCGTCGAGCAAACTGGTTTTGCCGTGGTCGACGTGGCCCATGACGGTGACCACCGGCGGACGCGGCTTGAGATTCTCCTTGGTTTCTTCCTTGGCGACTTCCAACATCATTTCGTCTTCGAACGAAACGACGGAGACCACGCCGTTGAAAGACTCGGCGAGCTGGGTGGCAGTGGGTGAATCAAGAGCCTGGTTGATGCTGGCGAAAATGCCTTTGTCGAGAAGGACTTTCAGAAGTTCTTTCGCACGAACGTCGAGCTTTTCGGCGAGTTCGCGAATGGTGATGCCTTCGGTGATCTGAATATCGCGCGGCGCGCGAGGCTCGGGCGGAGCGATGACCGCCATGGAGCGGCGATCACCCGCGCCGGGGCGCTGGCGAGTGGGGTGAAGCTTGCGCTCGCCTTCTTGCTCGCGCTTATCGGAACTCGGACGCTGGCGCTGAGTTGGGCGGCGCGTATAGAGCGGCTTGCCGGGCTCGGCCTTGGACGGCATTTTGTCGAGCGGCGGTGCCGGAAGCATGCCGGGGCGACCGGGCTGACGAGGTCCGGGACGCGCACCACTGGGAGGTGCGCCGGGACGTGGTCCAAAAGAACGGCCTTGCGGGCCGCCTGGACCACCAGGTCCAGTAGGACGCGGCGAATACGGACGACCTTGACCACCTTGGCCGCCTTGCTGCGGACGCATCGGCTGGCCGGGACGCGGGCCACTGGGCCGATCACCGGAAGGCAGAGGGCCACGATTGCCGCTGGGCATGGGTCCGCGATTACCAGTGGGAAGTGGGCCTCGATTGCCGGTAGGCAAAGGACGTTGAGGCTGAGCGCCGGGCCGAGCAGGCGCACCCGCCGCAGGGCGAGCAGATGCCGGCTGGCCCGGCCGTTGCTGGCCGGGGAGTGGCGGACGCTGGGCGGGAGATCCACCCGGAATATTTTGTGAAGTGGGGCGCAGCGGCTGTCCCTGGGGAGCGGGTGGCACGGGCCATGAAGTGGAAGGCGTATGAGCACGCGGCGCAGCGGGAGTAGCAGGCTTGGCGGCTGAGGGAGGCGCCGGAGCTTGAGTAGCCGGGGCCGAAGGCGGAGGTGCGGCGGGTGAAATTTGTCGCGGAGCAACCGGGGCTGCCGCGGGAGGAGCAGGTGTTGGCGCCGGAGCATGCGGCGCGGAAACGGGAGCAGCAGGAGCGATTGGCTTTGCGACAGCGGGAGCTGGAGTGGCGGCGACCGGAGCCGGAGGGAGCGTTGCCGGTGCGACCGGAGCCGGGGGAGGCGTGGCAGGCTTAAGACGAGCAGCGCGTGCGGCGGCGTCCTTGGCTTGCCGTTCGGCGACGGCCGCGGATTGCACGGCTGCGTCGGCGTCGGCTTGTCCCTGAATGGTGTTGCGAACTTTTTCAGCGACGTCCACCGGGATCGAGCTGGAGTGAGTTTTTTTCTCCGCGACACCGAAGCCGGGCAAAAGGTCGATGATGGCCTTTGCTTTGACTTCGAGCTCGCGGGCCAGCTCGTTAATTCGAACTTGATTGGCGTCGGTCATGCTTTCCGTTCGGGTCACCTGTTATTACGCATTCTCTTCGTCGTGTTTTTCTGGAACTTTTTCAGGTTCGGCAGCTGGTGCAGCGTCGGCCACCTGTTCGGCCGGCGATTCAGCTGGCGCGGCTTCGACGGAAGCTTCTTCTTCGGTTTCCGTTGCGGGTGATTCTGTCTCCGTCGATTCGGATTCGGTCGGGGACTCAGCTTCGCCAATTTCGGCAGATGCTTCAGTTGTTTCGGGAGTGCCTTCCGCCGCAGCCACAACACCGCCGCCTTCGTAAAATTGATTTACGGCCTGGTAGATTTTGTCCACCATTTTTTCGCCGATGCCGGGAATTTCCATGAGCTGTTCG
>DATMNS010000176.1:0-23204 GCA_035568735.1 Chthoniobacterales bacterium
GCCAGGGCTCCAAAGACTGATGTTATCATCGATAACATCAGATTGTCCCCGGAAACATTCGGGATTGCGGCCGGTGTGACAGTGATGTGGACCGCTGATAGTCGGGTCCAGCAATCACCTGTCTTGAAAACGGGGCAGAGCTTTTCCGACACCGTCGCGACAGCAAAAAATTACTCTTACCTCTGCGCGATTCAGCCTCGCGTGACGGAGAAGACGATCGTCAGATAACCATCAACCCCAACCCAACTCTATGAAATCAGCACTCTGCTTAACTCGCTTGAAAACCGCCCTCTTAGTTGTTCCACTGAGCTTGTACTTTTGCGGGCCGAGAATGGCAGAAGGGAGAGATAGAAGTCTGTTGCCTCCTGGCGTCGTAAGGCCAGGAAACCGGGATTATCTCGCCCGATCGACCGAAGGGTCTCTAACGGTCTACGTCACGGGCGATGAATTCAATGATGCGTGGTATTTTCCGCGCAGCGTTTACGCGATCTACACAATCGACGGAAAGCTCTTTAAAAGCGTCGAAAGCCAATATTCCGCGGACGAAGAAATTCCGGATGTGGTGGCGCTGCCGTTTGGATCTTACCTGGTCATTGCTCGATCGGAGAAGAAAGGATATATCCGCCGGCCCGTTGTTATCGAGGCGGGCCGGCGAACGATTCTCGACTTGGATCTCAGAGAAGAGGGCTCACTGAGGCGGATAGCACACAGCTGACGGTTCGAGAATCCGCGCAAAGTTTCGGAGAGGACCGTATGAATCCGTTTGACCTGAAGGCCGCCCTGCTTGCGAAACACGCGCAACACCCGGTAATCATTCATTTTCCGATCGCGCTGTTCATTATCAGTGTGGCGTTTGATCTCCTCGCGATCTGGAGAAGGAATCCGGCGGTGGCGAAGGCCGCCTACTATAATCTTCTCGGGGCGGCGCTGACGGCGCCGGTCGCCATTGCCAGCGGGTTGACGGCATGGCAGTGGCAATTGGAAGGTGCGAAACTCAAGGGAAACTTGCTCTTGCATCTGATCTTCGCGCTCTCGGCGAGCGGAATGATTTGGCTGCTTTGCGGGTGGCGTATTTCCCAGCGGAAACGTCCCCAACCAACGCCGGGACTCATCTATATCTTGCTTGCACTTGCTACGGTGTTGTTGATCGCACTCGCGGGACATTTGGGGGGATTCGTGAGCGGCGTTGAGGGCGGCCCAACCTGAGTTGTGAAGTCCTGCGCTGTTTTCTATGTCGAAAGACCGCACGATCTCCGAAGCGAGCAACGAGTTTGAGACGAAGTACGACAATCGCTTCCGGAAAAATCCGCGAAGCAGCCGTCGCGGCGATAAGAGAATTAAGTGTTTTTCGTTCGGCAGGATCTGTCACGCAAAAAACACTTGATGCAGAAGTCGCGCGCATTGCGCAAGAGAAGTTGCAGCCATGCGGGTGCGATCTCGTTGTTTGCCGAATGGATGACGGCGTCATGCGGTTCTTAATAAAGCTCCGGAGCACCGGGAGAGAATACGATCTAATCAAGAGTTTTTTCCATCGTGACGGTGAATCGATTCCTCAAACGGAAGTATGACTCTTGAACTGGACGGTCAAAAGGTAGTTGCGATCGGTGGAAAACGGGAGGTCGATCGCACGATTGTTGAAGCCGGAAGGAGCTGACGGGGTGATCTGGATGCGCGTGTGGAAAGGTGACGCGAGCGAATCGAAACAGCTGCTGCTCAAAATGGACGCACAGGGCCGTAATGAAGCAGCCCAACGGAAGATCGTCACATACCTCACTCTGGCGCGAGGTGATGCGGGCACAAGGCCTCCGTTTCTGGTCGCATCGCTACCGTCGAAGATTTTCGGAATAAAATCGCGTGGCATCGGTAAGGACAAGTGTAGGCAATCCGCCAACACCTAACTAAAACCAAATTCAAACCCACATTCTATGCATTCTGATACCAATCATTCCGACGAAGACAACACCTCAACAGCAGCAGAATCATCCCGACGTGCGATCTCGGTTCCGGCGCCGAATCGCCTCGCCAGACGAGCCTTTCTGCGCAATCTCGGTATGGGAGCCGCTCTACTTGCCCCCGGAGCTACCCTGCTAGGCAATGCTGGCAAGGCATTGGCAGCTGGCAATACAAAGGAGGACAATGCTCTCTCACGAGGCGATGTTGCGATCCTCCAGCTTCTCGCCGCCGCCGAACTGATCGAAGCCGATCTTTGGCAGCAATACGCCGAACTCGGCGGGGTTGATTCGCCAACGACAGGCTACACGGCTGGCCTTCAAATTCTCGACGGGGATCAGCTCCAGTATATTTCCGACAACACGGATGACGAGCAGAGCCATGCGGCTTTCCTAAACGCCTATTTGGCATCCAAAGGCGAGTCGCAGGTCGACTTGAGCCAGTTCAAGAATTTGGCTCCCAGTAAAGTTTCATTCGTTCCGCAAACCGGACGGCTGACGAACCTGAAAGAGCTCACCGTAGATACCAGTTGGTGGACCCGTTACCGCAGCACGACCAACCCTGATTTCGGGGCGACCTTCCCGGATGCGGTCCCGAGTCTAAATACCGGTCTGCATACGGCCATTCCTCGAGTTGATGCCGAACTGGACGATCCGAACAACCCGAGCGATCACATCAAAGCGATTGCTTTCACGGCGGGATTTCACTTTGGTTTTATTGAGCAAGGTGGCACCAGCCTCTACGCGACGCTGGCTCAGAAGGTAACCAGCCTGGAAGTTCTACGAATTCTCCTCAGTATCGGCGGATCGGAGATCATGCACTTTCAGACCTGGCAGGACAAGGCAGGCAATGCGACTCCTTTGACCGACTTCGACCGGATCAACAATTCAACGGTGACCTTTGTTGACCTCACCACGGGTCAGCCGGAGACGCTGCAAGCCAACCTGATCATGCCCGAGCCGTGCGAGTTCATCAGTCCCAATCTGCCTGCCTGCGCAATTATTCGTCCAACGGGCCCAGGACAGCTGGACGCAACCGGAGCTATTAACAGCTTCATTTCCGACGGTCTCTTTCGCGGACAACCCCAAACCTTTTTAAAGCTATTGAGCTCTCTGGCGCGGGCAGCGGATGCGGCGCACCGTGAGATCGGTGATTGATTGCACTCCGGCAGTTCGAATGCCGCGCTGGGTCCGCTCAGCGCGGCATTTTTGTAAATACGCGGACTTCCGTCACTCAATTATCCAAGATTTCGGGAATAAAATCGCACGGCGCCAGTAAGGACAGATGTAAGACAATTTCTCTAAGCAACCAAACGACCTAAACAGAACCAGATATTATGTCCGATTACATTTCTCACGACCACGAACACGACGGGATTGATCGCCGCGGTTTTCTACAATGCATGGCTTGGGCCGGTACCGGCCTGCTTTGGACGATCAGTGGCGGCGTCCTCGCATCGAAAACCCTGGCCCAGATCGCGCAGAGCGGAGATTCGCTCTCGAAAGCGACCGATCTGAGCTTCTTACAGATCAGCGACAGTCATATCGGGTTCAGCAAAGAGGCGAACAAAGATGTGACCGCGACCTTTCGAATTGCGCTCGATCGCATCAACGCGATGCCGACGCCACCGTCTTTCCTTATTCACACGGGCGACATTTCCCAGCTATCGAAGCCGGAAGAGTTCGATACCTTCGATGAGGTGCTGAAGAGCTGCCGGACGAAGGATGTTTTTTACGTTCCGGGAGAGCATGATGTGCTCGACGGGAGCGGAAAACTCTACCGTGAGCGCTATTTGAAGAGCGTCGAAGGCCGGGGCTCTGGCTGGTACAGCTTCAACAAAAACGGCGTCCATTTCATTGGCCTGGTCAACGTCTTGAATCTCCAGGCCGGCGGCCTGGGACAACTCGGAGACGAGCAACTGGAATGGCTCGAGGCCGACGTCAAGGGTCTTGCATCGAGCACTCCGATTGTGGTTTTCGCGCACATCCCTCTCTGGGCGGTTTATCCGGAGTGGGGCTGGGGCACGAGCGACAGTGAACGCGCCTTGGGATATCTGAAGCGCTTCGGCTCGGTGACTGTGCTGAACGGTCACATCCACCAGGTGCTCCAGAAGGTCGAAGGTAACGTGACTTTCCACAGCGCGATGTCCACCGCCTTCCCGCAGCCCGCGCCCGGAACGGCGGCATCGCCCGGACCGATGAAAGTGCCGGCCGAAAAACTGCGCAGCATGCTCGGCCTAACAAGCGTCAAGTATCTGCAGGGCAAGTCCTCTCTCGCCATCGTCGACTCCAACCTCAGTTAAGAGATCAACACCTATGTATACATCCGTCACTCGAAACCAGACCGTCCGAATCCTGTTTACCATCAGCTCCCTATGTTTGAGCAGCCTTAGTTTCGGCCAGGCCGAGAAAGGGGCGTCAGCAGACAATACCAAAACGAACCAAATAGTGATTAAGGATTTCCACTTCGATCCTCAAGTCCTCACCGTAAGGTCCGGGGAAAAGATCACCTGGACCAACCGGGACGAGGAACCGCACACGGTTGTGAGCGTCGAGAAGCAGTTTAAGAAATCGGGCCCGCTGGACACGGATCAAGAATTCACCATCACAGCGGGCGCCCCCGGCACTTATACCTATTATTGCTCCGTTCACCCGAAGATGACTGGTACGATCGTGGTCAAGAAATCATAATCGACCGCCAGCGCCTCATTTCGAGAGCCTAGGTCTGTTGACAACGACTAATCTATCTCAGACGAAGCCCTAAAACAATGAAACCGACACCAGATATTTGCAATCGACGCAAATCGGGCACGCTGGCCGTGTCCACCAGCCGGGTCTTCCCGAAGACCGACTTTAATTACCAAGCAACGACACTCGCCAATCTCGAGGGCCGATGGGCCGATCTCTGCAAGTCCTCCTTCCGCGCGATCAGCCAGGATTACTTCGCAAACGAGGCGCCTCGGCACTTCGCCCACGAGGCAGGGTTGTTTTTCATGATGGTGATGACGGTCACTTTGCCGTTATTAAATGCGTCGGCCGCCGCCCTGGGGCTGATCCGGATTCGATAACCTTTCAGCCGTGCATAGCGGGGGCGGGGTCACGTAGATATACATTTTCCGCCTTCGTGGATTCAGTTCGGAAGCGTTCGACTCGGGCGAACATGCGATGTGGAAGGAAGAGGCCAACACTGACTTGGGCGCCGTGACCTCCGACCCAATCCGACTAAATTCGACGATGAAAGCAACTCGAACTGGAAAAATCGCCCGCTTGACACGTCCAATCCGACAAGAACTGAATCGTCGGCTCGATGAAGGCGACTAGGAAAGAAAATCGTCGCCTGGCTCAAGAGCCTTCCAGAGGTGCAATGCATCGTGGTGGCAGAGTTCAACGCTAAACCGATTCGGGAACAGAATCTCTCCGAATGGAAACGGGGCGGCTATCGCGACTGGGAGGCGCAGCAGGAGGCGATGGGAATCGCCGAGTGCCTCGGCGCGGATGCGGCAGAATGGACCGGCGCGGATCGCGCTTCGCTCACCGACACGTTGGCGCACTTTCTGGTCGCCCGCTATGCCGTGGCGACCCGGCGTGTGGCTGAAACCGGAGGGCGGGAAGGATGGCATCTGCTGCGTGAAATGGGCAGCGCCATCGTGGAGCTGCGGAAGGGCGATCACAGCGCTAAGCGGCTGCAAATCGATCGCGAGCGGTTAAAGCTGGAAACAGAGAAGTCGGGAGAAACAGATCCGCGAAAAGGTCGCAGCGCTGTTGAAACAACAGGGGGCGAAGGGAGGGCTCACCCCGGAGGAGCGAGCGCGGCGAATGCGCGAAATCTTCGGGCTGGCACTCGAAGAAAAAGGAAACGGCGGGATTTCCTCCGAAACGCTCGCGGAGATTGAACCGGCTGCGAAACCTTCTTGAACCGGGAATTTCGAATGACGCGAAGGCAGCCATCCAATCAGATTAAGGAGTGCGCTTCATGCACTTCCATCCCGGCCTCACGCATCCAGCCGCCGACGCGATTGTTCGCGCGGTGCATCGCCGGCGGCAGAAATGTCCTCGTTAGGCGGCCGGGCGGCCGTTCCTGGTGTCCAGAATGTGAATCGTTAGGCTCATGTCACCAGATCACGCAAACGCAGTTCGGCGATCTGGCAGATCTCGGCCAGCGCCGTCTTGATCTCTTCCGCGCGCGAATTCTGCAGCCGCCCCGGCAGGGCCGTCAGAATCGCCTCCCTTTTGTTGCGCCGCGCGCAGATGACGAAAGGGAATCCGAATTTTTCGCGATAGCGCCGGTTGAAATCAGTGAAGCGTTCGATCTCCTCCGGCGAGAGCTGATCGAGGCCGGCGCTCTTCAATTCGGCTTCCGATTCGTGGGTCAGGACCGCGCGATTGACGAGGTCCGGATGCGCGCGAATGAGCGCGAGTTTCTCGTCGTCGCTCGCCTGGTTGACGGTGCGACAAAGCGCGGCGTGCAATGCTTCGCGCGTGGCGAACGGCCGCGCCGCCGCGGTCCGCGCCGCGACCCAGGGAGAATGCTCGAAGACCGGACGAATGCGGACGGTAAACATCTCGGGGTCGAAGGCATTGACTTCGTCGAGCGTCAGCATCGCGTTTCCCGTAAGTGCTTTCGTCACAGTTCGCAATGGGGAAATCTCTCGCGTTCTCGGGGTGAAATCGCGGTCCGCGCGACCGTGGGAATCCCATCCGTTCCAGGTAAAACCAATGGTCGAAAATCGGGGGATGTCGGCCGGGGAGGCGGACTACGGCCAGATGACGAGAAGATGACAACTTTAAGATGTTGAAAACTAGATGGTTAAACTATAACGGAGCGCTTGGAGTTGGCGGATCGAAAATTGGTGCTCGACAGCCTTGAAATAATGAACAAGAACCAATCTGAGACTGTCTCAATTCCGATATTTAACCTTGTTAAGTAGTTCTTTAAATGCTACAACACGCATCCCGTAACTGCCTGGCGTTCGTAACAGCTGGCAGCTCGTCGTTTCGACACCCCACTTTCGATCCAATTCATGAGAACTTATATGGCCGCTGAAGATAGCGATACTGGTATAAAGATTTACCTGCGCGAGATCGGGCAGATCCCGCTCCTCACGCCGTTGCAGGAAATCGAGCTCGCCGCGAAAATCAAGAAAGGCGACAAAGAAGCGCGCGCTTTGATGATTCGCTCCAACCTGCGTCTGGTCGTCAAGATCGCGCACGACTACGCCAACCTCGGTCTCCCGCTACTCGACCTCGTGTCGGAAGGAAACATTGGCTTGATGAAAGCCGTTGAGCGTTTCGATCCGGCGAAGGGCGGCAAGCTCAGCACCTACGCCGCGTGGTGGATCAAGCAATCGATCAAGCGCGCGCTGGCGAACCAGTCGAAGACGATTCGGTTGCCGGTGCACCTCGTCGATAAGATTTCGAAGATGCGCCGCGTCTCTTTGCAGATGAGCGAAGAGCTTGGCCGCGAACCAACCGACGACGAGCTCGGCGAAGAAATCGGGATTGCGGCGGGCAAAGTCTCGCAGCTGAAAACCGTTTCGATTCGTCCAGCTTCGCTCGACGCGCCGATCAGCGACGATGACTCGACTGAATTCGGCGAGATCGTCGGCGACGAAGAAGCGCAGACACCGTTTGAACTTTTGCGCGACAAGAATCTGCGCAACGAGGTCGGCGGTTTGCTTGACGTGCTGGATGATCGCGAACGCAAAATCATTTTTTCGCGCTTCGGGCTTGACGGCGGGAAGCCGAAAACGCTCGAGGAAGTCGGCAAGAAATTCGGTGTGACGCGGGAGCGCATCCGGCAGTTACAGAACATCGCGCTTTCGAAATTGCGCCGTGCGCTGAGCAAGAAAGAGCGTCCGGTCGACGTCGAACTGACGGCTGAAGTCTAACCGGCAGGCAGAAGAATTAGCAGAGCGCGCGGAGGCAAACTCCGCGCGTTTTTTTTGTCGCGGGCTCAGGCCTTGCGCAGCTGCACGCAATCCACCATCGCGTCCCCGCTCTGCGTGTCGCTGATGATGACAAGATTGTCCCCATCCCGCGAGAGGCGCTGGACGCGCAGATAATTCTCCGCCGCCGTGATGTTGCCGTTGGGGTCGGCGGTAAAATCGAGGCGCACCGGGGCCGTTCCCCAGCAAAGAGCGAGTTGCCGATAAACTGATTCGCTCGGGGTAAAAGCGAAAATCGGCGCATGCTCCGGCCGCATGTTGGCAACGTAGCGCGCCATCGTCCCGTGGCGGGTGAAGACGATGAGCTTCGCGTTCGGCAAAGAGTTGGCCAGCACCACAGCGGACGCGACGGTCTTTTGCCGCAGGTTTTCGAGAATCGCATCCCGCGAGAAGCCGGCGCCGCCGCTGCGCTCGATTCTGCGCGCCACCCGATCCAGGACCTTGACGCATTCGACCGGATAACGGCCCATGCTGGTTTCACCGCTCAACATGATGCCATCCGCCTGCTCGAACACGGCGTTCGCGACATCGGTGATCTCGGCCCGCGTCGGAACGGGATTGACGATCATCGATTCCAACATGTGGGTCGCGACGATGACCGGTTTGCCGATCCGCAAGGAGCGCTTCACGATCCGTCGTTGAATAATTGGCAGCTCTTCCATCGGGCACTCGATGCCGAGATCGCCCCGCGCTACCATCGTGGCATCGGCTGTCTTGATCATTTCATCGATCTGTTTCACGGCCGATTGCTCTTCGATCTTGGCCACGATTCGTGCCGTGGACTTGTTTTCTTTCTCCGCCAAAACCTTGCGCAACGCTTCAAGGTCGCTCGTTTGTCGGGCAAAACTGAGCGCCACAAAATCGACCGCCAGCTCGACCCCGAGGTCCACATCGCGCAGGTCCTTATTGGTCAGCGGCGGCAGGTTCACATGCACGCCCGGCAGGTTAATGTGGCGGCGTGAACCGAGGGTGCCCGCGGTCAGCGCTTTGCAGAGAATGCGATTCTTGCCTTTCTTCATGACGACCAGCTGGAGCAGGCCGTTATCGATCAGGATTTTGTTGCCTAACGAAACGTCGTCAATTAAGCCATCGTAATTCACGTCGACCGAATACGCGGCTTCGCCTTTCGCGCCGCGCACGGTTAATTCGAGAAGATCACCGGGGTTCAATTCGATCGCGTGGGCCAATGCTCCGGTGCGAATGGCAGGGCCTTGCGTGTCGAGAAGGATGGCGAGCGGATGTTCGAGATCGTTCGCGAATTTTCGCGCGCGGGGCACAATGTCGCGGACCCAGGCGTGCTCAGCGTGGCTCATATTAATCCGGAACACGTCCGCGCCCGCCAGCATCAACTCCTGCAGCATCTCATTTTTTTCCGTCGCCGGACCGAGCGTGCAGATGATTTTTGTTTTGCGCATCCCGCAAATCAGGATTCCGAATGCCCGCTGAAAAGCAATCAGTATTAAGCCGCGACCTCAGGAGCGCGGCGGAAACGCGATTTCATAGCCCGGCAGGGCGAGCGAGAGGTTGGGATTATAGAAAGGGTCGTGCAACAACGCGGCGCCGTGGGTTTCCTGCATGTAGGTCGCTTCCCGGAAAAACTGGGCCTGCTGCTTCGGGTCCTCATGATGGCCGCGCGAGCCGGATTCGTCGTGGACCAGATTCGCGTAGGGCGTCCAGACCACTTGCCAGCCCCGCGCGCGCACCCGCAGGCAGTAGTCGATGTCGTTGAAATTGATCCCGAGATCTGGCTCGTTAAATCCCTTCAGCTCCTGGAAAACGGCTTTCCGGGTCAGCATGCAGGCCGCGGTCACGGCGGAGCAGTTTTGTTGGAGAATCGCGCGATTGAAATAACCCGGGTGACCAGCCGGCACGCGATGGTGCGCATGCCCGGCCACGCCGCCGAGCCCGAGCACGACGGCGCCGTGTTGCAGCGTTCCGTCGCGATACCAGAGACGCGCGCCGACCGCGCCGACCTCTGCGCGCGTGGCGTGGCTCACCATCTCAGTCAGCCAGCCCGCTTCGCTCACTTCGATATCATTGTTGAGGAACGCGAGAATCTCGCTGCGAGCCTGGCGGGCCGCCCGGTTGTTCAGGCGACTGAAATTAAACGGACCCGGCTCGCGCAAAATACTGGCCGCGCCTTCGGCTTCGAGTTGGCGCAGGTAATCGAGCGTCTCGTTCTCGGTGGAATCATTGTCCACAATCAGGATATCGAACGCCGGATAATCAGTCACGGCACGCAAGCTTTCGACACAGCGGCGCAGCAACGCGATCCGGTCCCGCGTCGGGATAATGATCGTGACCCGCGGAGCCGGACCGGGGAGCGCGTAGATCACGCGGTGAGATTCATTGTTCTCCGGACAAGGTTCCACGCGGCCCGCAATCCCTTTGCGAGTCAAGTGATCGCGCAGCGTGCGCCGGGCCGCTTCACGCGCGTAGGGTTTTGCATTCGGCAACGCCGCCAGGCTTCCGGGGACCGAGCGCCAGTGATAAAGAATGCGCGGAATGTGCCGGACCTGGTCTGCTCGAATGCGATCAAAACAGCGCGCCGCGAGATCGTAATCCTGCGAACCCTCGTAACCTTCGCGGAAGCCTCCGATCTCGCGCAGGAGCGCTGCCTCGTAAACGCCCAGATGATTGATGAAGTTCTGGCCGTGGAATAATTCCGGATTCCAATCGGGTTTGAAGAACGGATTCGAGCGCACCCCCGCCAGATCGATCTTGTCTTCGTCGGAATAAATCACGCGCGCTTCGGGATGCGCGTCCATCTCGAGTGCCACCAAGGCGAGCGCGTGCGGGGCGAATTCGTCGTCCTGATCGAGCAGCGCGCACCACTCGCCGGTCGTGAGGGCGAGGGCAGAATTTGAGGCTGCGGAGATGTGGCCGTTGGTCTCGCGGAAGGTCAGCTTGATCCGTGGATCGGAGGCGGCGCTCGCTTCGAGAAATGGCCGCACTTTGGGATCGGTCGAAGCATCATCGGCGAGACAGAGTTCCCATTTTTCGTAAAGCTGGGCTTTCACGGAATCGATTGCCGTCGCGAGGACTTTCAGTTCCGGGTTGTAAATCGGCAGCAGGACGGAAATCCGTGGCCAGCGGCGCAATGCACCGAGTTGCTGGCGCAGCGCGATCCGCTCGCCGGCGCCCGGAGTGTCGTAGCTCGCCACCCATTGTCGATAAGTGTGCAGGTCTCTTTTCCGAATCGTGCGATGGCTCTTGCTCGCGATTTCGATCGCCTCCTGAAAACGTTTGCCGAAACGATCGAGCGCGAAGTGCCGGACAAAGGTTCGGCGGGCGGATGCTCCGCAAAATTTCCGCAGCTCGGGGTCGGCCGCACATTTGGTGATTGCCCGCGCCAGTTCGTTAGGCTTTTCCGCCGGAACCAGCCAGCCGTTTAATCCATCCCGCAGCCATTCCGCGATGCCGCCAACGTTGGCGCTGATCACCCCCTTGCCGAGGCCCATCGCTTCGATGATCGAAATCGGCATCGTCTCGTCGCGCGAGGAACAGACGAGGACATCGATCTGCCCGAGGAATTGCAGCGAAGCCGGGTGCTCGAGCGCGGGTCCCAGATGGACGTTTTCCAGCGGCGCGGCGCGCGACTGCAGGTCGGCGAAAAAGTCTTCATCGAGGATGCGTCCCGCAAAACCGAAAGACGTCCGTCGCCGCAATTCCGGTTCAAGTCGCGCGATGGCGTCGAGCAGAATGTCCTGTCCTTTGCGCGGCTCGTAGCTGCCGAGACAGAAAAATTTCAGCGTCTCCTCGTTAGGCATTTTTCTCGCCACCGCTTCGATTTCTGGAATTCCGTAGGGCACGACCTCGATCCTGGAACGTGTTGCGCCTTCATAGAGGCGGGCGGTTTGCCGCGTTGGAGTAATCAGCAGATCGGCGAGATTGAGGGTTGGCTGGATTTCGGAAATTTTTTGCATCAGCTCGACCGCAAGGAGCGTTTCGTGCAGATACCAGATCGCGCACCGGCCCGCGGCCCGCGCCGCGCGGATCGCCTGCCAACTGGCCAGCGTGTTTGCCACCACGGTTTCGAAATCCGCGCAGAGCGCGTCGAGTTTTTCGCGTTTCGTATCCGTCAGGAAAGTCGCGTCGAGGATCGTCTCGATGCCGCGCGCCACGAGGAGATCGGAAATCGGGCCGCGCTCCGGCGCCGCCACCACTGGCGGCGTCCCGTGTTCGTTTAACCAGCAGGCGAGATAATACAAGGCGAGCGGTGCTCCGCTCAGTGTCGTCTCGTGCGAAAAAAGCAAGATGGGACGGGTGGCTCCGGCGGCTCGCGACATAAGATTCTTAGAGCGAATGGACTTCCGCTGCGGCGTTCGAATGACTCACCTCGTTCATGAGCTCGACGAATCCTTCGGCGAAGCGATCGAACGTAAAATATTTTTCGTAGGTCGGCCGCGACTTCGCGCGCAGCCGATCGATCAGTTCCGGCTCCCGCACCAGCCGTTGGATCGCCTCCGCCAAGGCGGTTGCGTTCCCCGGCGGAAAAAATAATCCGGCTTCCTCGCCGA
This sequence comes from Chthoniobacterales bacterium, assembly GCA_035568735.1. Classification (GTDB taxonomy): domain Bacteria; phylum Verrucomicrobiota; class Verrucomicrobiia; order Chthoniobacterales; family UBA10450; genus Palsa-1392. Next base: position 12,415 of record DATMNS010000176.1, read on the forward strand.
TCAGATTTTCCGCCACCGCGCCCACGCTCGTGCTGAGGATCGGGGTGCCGAGCGCGAGTGCTTCGATCAATATGAGCGGGCCGGTTTCATCCCATGAAGCCGAGACCATCACATCGGCAGCGCGGATGAGCGCGAGTGCCTGTTCGTGAGTGACGCTTTCCTCGTAGGAAAGGTAAGAGTGCTCGCGCGCCGCGGCTTTGATTTCGGCGGTCAGCTCGAGGTCATGGGGTCGGCCGACGATTTGGAAATGGACGTGTTGCAGGACTTCGGTGGGGAGCTGGCGCAGCGCATTGAGAAGGACCTCCTGCCCCTTCCGCTGCTCGATCGTCCCGAGCACGAGGAATCTCACCTGTTCGATCTCGCGCTCGGCGGTGCTTTCAAGCCCGGCGCCCGGATCAGGAATGCCGTAATTCAGAACGCGAATCGCCCGGTTCGTAAACGGCTGATAGACCTGAGAGCTGTGCGTGTCCGGCGTGATGATCAGATCCGCCAGGCCGAGGGCGGCACGCATGCGGGCGTCGCTCCCGAGGTAATGTTTTGCCACTCGTCCCTCATGAATCCACCAGACATGAGGAATTCCAGCGGCCTTCGCCGCGCACACGATCGGCGCGCCGAAGATCGTGCTCGCGATCACGCAATCGAATTCCCGCGCGAATCGCGCGAACGACGGATGTCCCTCCATCACGAGCGGATCGACGATCAACGGAATCCCAGCGTCGAAGAATTTCTGCCGGACCGGACCTTCTTCCGGCGACATGACGGTGACGAAAAAGCCGTGCTCTTTGCACCATTGCGCGAGTTGCAACAGAATCAGCGGCGCGCCGCTCCAGGTCAGATCGTGCGAGACGAATAAGAGGTCGCCCTTCTTCGCGGGCGCGCTCGCCTGGTCGCGCGCCCACATCCGAATCGGCGTCGGCGAATCGGCGTAAAGCCAATCGCGCACGTTATCCGGAAAATAGGGATCGTGACAGGTGTAGGCCGGCCAGCGCTGGAGGAGAAAGACCGACGCCTTCTCCCGGCGCGGGATCGTTGCCGTGTGTTCCACCGCGCCGATGGAGGCGTGACCGCGATGCCGCATCGTGATGAACGGCGTGTAAACGCAGCGCAGACCGGCGGCGCGAATCTTGAAACAAAGGTCCAGGTCCGAGTGCGCGATCGGCGTGTTGACCGCATCGAATTCGCCGACCGAAAAAAAGTCTTCGCTTCGCATCGCGAGGCACGCGGCCGACAGGGCGGACACGTCGCGCATCGATTGCGCGAAATTCGTGTAGTCAGGCGAATCGGCGGGCCATTGGTGACAAGCGGTCCCGAGGAGCCCGCGCACGCCCGTGACCAGGCCGGCGTGTTGTATCTTCCCGCTTTCGTAAAGTAATTTTGGCGCGACTGCGCCGACCGCCGGATTTTCCAGCGGCTCGATCAGGTTTTGAATCCAATCGGGCTGGCCGCTCTCGACGTCGTCGTTCACGAAAATAAGACGTTCGCCGGCGGCGGCTCGCGCCCCGAGATTGCATTTGTCGGAAAAATTGAAGGCCTGATCGTAGCGGACGAAGCGAAACGCGGGCTTCTTCGGCGCGATGATTTCCAGTTGTTCGGCCAGTGCGCTGTTAGTGACAATCACCACCTCGTAGTCCGGGTAGGAGGTCATCTTCGGCAATTCCTCGACGCAAAACTGGCCGCGCAGCGCGGAGTCCGTCGGGATGACAATCGAAACTTTCGGCCACTGCGAAATCCTGAGGCGCACTCGATTGGCGGCGGGATACTCCAAGATCTCGGCCGCCAGTCCGCGGCGTTCCATCGCGGCGGCGAGCGCGGCTAGATTCGTTTTGCGGGCCTCCGGTTTTCCGCCGGCCGATCCCGACGCGGGATGTTCCCGCCAATGGTAGAGGACGTGCGGCACGTGACAGATTTCGCGGGCCTGTTCGGTCGCGCGCAAAGCGAAATCATAATCCTGCGAAAGATCGAACTCGCGCCGAAATTGGCCGACGCGCGCAACGAGGTCCCGCCGATATAGCGTGAGATGGCCGAGATACATCGAGGAGAGCAGATATTCCGGGCTCCATTCCGGCTTGAAAAACGGGGAGTGGCGTTTGCCGTCCGCGCTCAGGCGATCTTCGTCGCTGTAGAAGATCTCGCCGCCAGGGTGGCGCGCGATGGCGCGGGCCAGTTCGTAAAGCGCGAAGGGCGGGAGCCGGTCGTCGTGATCGATGCAGGTGATAAAATCGCCGGTCGCGAGCGCGAGCGCGCGGTTCGTATTTTCGGCAATGCCGAGATTCTCGGGCAGGAACTCGACGCGTAGCCGCGGTTCCTTTTTCTGCCAGGTCGTTAGGCACTCGATCGTGGCGGCAGCGGAAGAACCGCCGTCCACCGCGCAGATTTCGAAATTGCCGTAGCTCTGGGCGCCGAGCGACGCGAGTAGCTCGTCGAGAAAAGCGGTCGGCGTGTTGTGAGTTGGCAGGAGAAAACTGATCTTGGGTTGAACCGGGAGCGCCGTCGCATCCGCGTGTTGCGCCTCGAGTGCGGCTGCATCCGGCTCATGCTGCTCTATCCATTTCGCGTAGCGAGCGATCGCGGTCTCGGGCGCCGGTGATTTCTCGACCAAGGGCACCTCTTTTCGTTTTGCCAAGCGGCCGAGGTTTGCCGGGATGCGGTGTAATTCGCGCAGGACCCGCTGCGGAATCGAGCGGCGCTCCTTCTTCTTTCCGTCGGAGGAGGCCTGAAAGCAGCGGCCCTTTTTCTTGCATGCTTTTTTGGCCGCGTTCAGGATCCGTTTTTGTTCGGCGACGGTCGTCTTGAGCTTTTTGTTTTCGGCGCTCAGCGCCTCGCTCCGACCGACCCATTGTTTCAACTGCTCGGCCTGCGCGTCCATGATGAGCTGTGCCTTGATCCGATCGCGATGCAGGTCCTGAAACGCGCGCTCGTGCTTTCCGGCATCAATGACCCCCCGCAGATGAGCGAGGTCGCGCGCCAGTTGGTCCATCACTTCCTGCGCCTTCCAACGATCTTGCAAAAGCGTATCGAGCCAAGCCTGGCGCAATTGCAAGGCCGACTTCTGGCGCTCGGCTTCGCTCACGCGATCTTGCGCTTCAATCCGGGCCGCGATCGCCTGATAGAGCTGCTTCAAGTCGCGCCGCCCTTCGGCGGGTCCGAAAAGAGCCGCGCACAAGCTGTCGTCCGCTGAAACCCCCGCGCTGAGGCTGGCCACACCCAGACCGATTCCCTCGTCGAATTCGTAGTTGGGCCGGCCGGCACAATATTCCTCCCAGGCTGCGCGCGGCGGGCTTTCGCGTTCGAGCAGGGTGCCGTGCAGGAGAACCAGCGCCTGCGGTGCGAGCTTCGGCCGCCACACGCGCAGTTCGGCGCGCAGACTCTCGGCGGAATCGCAATCGACGATCAGCAGGAGATCGACAGTGCCATCTTCATGTTGCGCGCCTTCTTCGCGTGGGTCTCGCTCGCGCAGCGTCCCCCAGTCATGAAAAAACTCCTCCGACTTTTCGATCGCACCCTGCCACGCGACGTCATCCTCCGCGTTTTCTCCGATGCGCGGTCGGCGGATCGTTAGGCAGTGAGAGGTGAGTTTTTGCTCGCGCGCCGCCTGGCAAAAAGTGAAATGCACCTGCTCGTCCTCGAAACCGAGCGTGACCACCTGACGCGGCCGCCGCAGGGCGACCAGGTCATAAAGGAACGGCAGATGAAAACGCGCGACGCCGCTGGTGAAGAACCTGGGTTGAAATCCAAGGCTGGGAAGTGGTGGCAGCATCGCGAATCAGCCCAGTCTCACGCCGGGCACGAATTAGTCGTCGCCGCCGGCGCGTGAATCAAGCTTTCGCCCTGACTTTCCGCCGCGTCACGCCTGGAGCACTTTTACGCACTCGGCCGGGGAGCGGTCCGGGCGGTGTCGAGTTGAATCCCGGCGTTGTTCACCAGGCCGGTGTCGCCGGCTGAGACGTTGTCGATCAGCTCATCGTCATTCACGGTGGCGCCGGTTTCCTTCCCCACACGGAGATGAGTTCCGTCCCGACATGGCTCTCGATGGCTTCGAACCCGGCCCGCTTGAGATATTCTCGCAACTCCTGCGGCGTCGAGCAAACCGTGATGTGATCGGGGCGCTGCGCAAGCGGGAAGCGCCGGTGGGTCTCGAAGATCGCCCAGCCGCCGTCGGTGCAAAGGTCGACGTTATCGACATAGAGTTTGCCGCCGGGACGCAAGACGCGGAACGCTTCCTCCACATATGCGTAGCGATCCCAGCTTTCGAGATGCATGAAGACGACCGTGCAATAGACGACGTCGATCGAGCAATCCGCAATCGGTCGCAGGTCATAGCCCGAGAGTTCGACAAGCTCCACATTCCGAAACTCGCGCAGCCGTTCGGCCGCGAAACCGAGCATGTGGGGCGAAACGTCGGCCCCGATCCAGCGCCGGCAACGCCCCGCCAGGCATTGCCCGACCCGGCCAATCCCGCAGCCAATTTCCAGTACCACATCGGTCGGGCTGATGCCGACATTCTTGAAGAGAAAATCGCTCGTGCCGACGCCGCTCGTCGCGATTGTGGCCTCATCCTCCGTCCCGCTGACGTGCATCTTGGCGCTGGAGAGCGTTTGCGAGAGCGCCGTCCACGTACCCTTGTAATCTGAACGCATGGCTAGGCCGCGCTGCCCCTCTCACGGTGGAAGGCGGCAGCAGGTGATAGTATGGTCTCCGGTGCGCCGCCGCAACCACAGCCAAAATTTCCGCAAAACCGTGGCCTCTTATTTGCGGGAGAAAAGCGGATGACCAAGCTGACGGAAACAGATCTGGCCTCGGAATTCGCCAAGCTTGCGCCGTGGATTTTTCAGTTCCGGATTGGCGATGTCGATTACGGCGGGACAATCGGCTCCGGGAGCGATGCCCGTATTGACCAGTTTTTTCACTTTGCGCCTGACGTCGCCACCATTCTTGAAACGGGCTCGCTCGAAGGCGCGCAGACCTTTCTTCTCTCGCGTCAGCCGGGGGTGCGGCGGGTGCTCGCGATCGAAGGGCGCGAGGCAAACCTGCGGAAAGCGCGCTTCGTGCAGGAACTGCTCGGCGTGAAGAATGTGGAATTTGTGCAGGGCAATCTGGAAGAGGTTGATCTTGCTCGTTACGGGAAGTTCGACGCGGTTTTTTGCTGCGGCCTTCTTTATCACCTGCCGAAGCCATGGGAATTTCTTGCGCGCTTGCCGGCGGTTGCGCCGATTCTTTACCTCTGGACGGCCTATGCGGGCGACAAGGAAGCGATCGCGTTGCCTAACGGGATGCGTGGCAAGATCCACAGCGAGGGAGGTTCCGCTGAACCGCTGAGCGGACTTTCACCCACCGCCACTTGGTTGACGCTGGATTGTCTGCGGGCGTGCCTGGTGACTGCGGGTTATCAACAGGTCGAGGTCATCCACGATGATCCGAACCATGTAAACGGCTGCATGGTTTCGATCGGAGCCAGAACGAGTCCTGCCCTTGGATGAGGGCGGCTCTGCCAGTTAGGCACGATTAGAATTTCCGGTCTATGAAGTGGTTCCTTTCGCTTACGGAAGATTCGACCGCCGTGCGCGAATACGCCGAGATGCTGAAGGTCGCGGTCTACACCGCACGAAAATGCACGTCGCTCATGCCGCATCTGATTTACGATGGTCGCGAGAACGATTTCACCATCTGGCTGCGACGATACGACGTGCAGATCATCCCTCATCGCAGCCGGTTTCGCGACGCCTTGGGCGAGCTCGGCCGGGAAAAAGGAAACCCGCATTTTGAAGCGGCGCTCGCCGGCGCTTTTTCGCGGGTCGAGTTGCCAGAGATCGTGGAACGTCTGGGCGGCGCCGAACGTGTCCTATACACGGACTGCGATGTCATCTTCATGGGTGAGGTCGTGCCCGAATTGGAGGCAAACCCTTGCGAGTATTTCGCGGTCGCGCCCGAAGGAGTGCCGAGCGATTACGTCAACATGAACACGGGCGTGATGCTCATGAACATCCCTCGCCTGCGAGCGGGCCTGCCGGAATTTCTCGAATACATTTCGCAAAACCTGGCGGAGCTGGAAAAGGAATCGTGGGACGAAGCGGCCTATCGCTGGTTCTACCGCGACGCGAATGGTCCGCTCTGGGACAAACTGCGTCCCGAATTAAACTGGAAGCCCTACTGGGGCGAAAACCCGGCTGCGAAGATCATCCATCTCCACGGACCGAAACCCTATCAGCGCGACCACATCGAATCGACCTGGCCGGAGTTGAGGCCCTACACCGGCGGTGCGTATCACGCGGTGATGGACAGGTGGTCCGAGCTGCTGGCCGAGTGTCGTTAGGCGCGCGTCGCGTTTTCAGGGATCTGCGACCGCGAAAAGGTGGACGTAAAGGGGGATGCCGTCGCGCGAGCGCAGCGGATGTTCGCCATATGGAAATACCTCGACGCGGCCGAAGCGCTCTTCGAGGAGGTGGCGCAAGCTGGTGCGCGTAAAAAAATTCTTGTGATCGGCTTCCAGTAAATGCCAGGGCACGACCCCCCATCCGTGCAGATACGGCAGGATCTCGAGGTTCGGCACGGAAAAGAGCGCGCGGCCCCGGATCACTCGCGCGATTTCCTGCACAAAGAGTCGCGGATCTTCAATGTGCTCGAGCACTTCGATGCAGATCGCGCATTCCCATTCTCGATCGCGACCAGGCAACCGACGGGATTTGCGATCAACCTCGCGGAAAGGCATTTGGCGGCGCCGCAGAATCTCGCAGCAATGAGGATTTATTTCGAGGCCGAGCCAGTCGTGTCCGGCGGCGATCAGCCTCGGCCCATACGCGCCCGCTCCGCAGCCGACATCGACGACCGAAGCACCGGCCGGCAGATAAGCCTCGATTAAATTAGCCGGTTCGTCGGGAGGGTTCTCCACCGGCGGGCCGGAGCCGTAAATATTTTCCCGGTGCAGCAGCGTAGCGTTATCCGGATGAACCACGTCACCGTGGGGTTGCTCGTGCAGGCGCGCCGGGACGAGCCGCACGCGTCGGTCGGCGAACGTCTGGGCCCTGCCTCCATCGCAGGAGGCAACGGCGCGCAAAGTCGCCTCGCGCGCTTCCGTCACGGCTGCCGGGGTTTTGCCGAGCATTCGGAAGCCGGTTGGGATGGAGGCCGAAACGCCAAGGTGCCGCGTGACATCAGAACGGAGAAAGAAATTGCGCGTTTCCGCCACACAGGAATCGTCGAGAAACGCGCGCACCCACCAGGTGGCCGGATCGCGCTCCGGCACGCAAATCCAGCCCGAGAGAAAGATCGCCTGATCATAAACACTCTCGTCCGGCCCGGGTGCATCGAGGTTGCCCGCGAAAGTTACCCCCAGGGCCGAGGTCTGAAGGATTCGATCAGTCATGCAGCAGCGTTTCAAACGAAACTCGTGTCGAGACTCGAATGTGTCATGCACTTTTCTGGCGGACCTGGCTGGGAGAAGCGACTTCCAAGTCGCCCTTCGACTTCGGGCGGGCCACTCAGGGGTGCTCAGAACTCAGCAAGGCAGGGTGCGAGCATCACGGTGGCTGCGGTAGCAGATTGATCTCGCTCTCGCAAACCGCGCGGCTCGGATTGCAATCCGAAGACGGACGTGTTTCCTAGAGGCCAGGATGCAACCGGGTCAGTGGTGTCACTCTAGCCGATGCACAATGCGCTCCAGGCCGGACGCAGTTTAACCGAAATGCGCCCGGAAATCGCTCCACTCATTCGCTTTGACGCGCGCCATCGCGCTCTCGTGCTCGTCGTGGTTGGTCTGTTTGTCGGTTGTGTCATGCTGCGCCTGCACGGCTTTTCGCTCCCGCAATGGCACGCCCAGCTTGATGGCTCGCCGCCTAACGAGATCCTGCTCGGCCAGGCACGCGAGATTCGCGCGGACGATTGGGCGGCGTCGTTGTGCACCATCCTCGCCCAGGGCGAACACCGACCTTCCTTTTCAGTGTTCAACGAAAACATTGGGCTGGGATCGAACATGGTGGTGAGCCCCATCAAGACGCCGGTGCGTCATTACATAACCCTCTTTCGGCCACACTTATGGGGTTACTTTCTCGGCCGGGATCTCGGACTCGCCTGGCATTGGTGGTTCCTGCTCCTGGGATTGTTCTACAGTTATTTCCTTTGTTTTTTGCTCGTTAGCGGCGGCCGTTTTCTCGTGGCGCTCGCCGGGGGGCTGCTCGTCGCCTATTCGCCCTTCTTTCAGTTCAAGAGTCTGGAGTATGCGGAGATCGCGATCTTTGCGGCGCTGGTCTTTGTCGCTTTGATCCAGGTTCTCTTCGCCCCTTCGCGTTGGGAGCGAGTTGCCGCGGCTTTGCTTCTCGCCTGGAGCGTGTCCGGGTTCGCCTTGAACTTTTATCCTCCCTCCCAGATTTCCCTCGGATACCTGTTGGGCTTTCTCAGTGGCGGTTTCCTGCTTCGCCATCGCGCTGCGTTGCGTGCGCAGGGGCAATGGGGACACCGTCTCATTTGTCTGGTTGGCAGCCTTGGTCTCGCCGCGCTGGCCGTCGGGATCTTTGTGATGCAAGGCTGGGCGATTCTACAAATCCTCAACCAGACGATCTTTCCCGGCGGGCGGTTCGTCACCGGAGGCGATTACTCATGGTGGCGCGCCTTCGCGAACAACTTCCTCCTGCAGTTCTTTCTCACTGACAATCTGCCCGGCACCAACATCTGCGAGTACGGCTCGTTTTTCTTTTTCTTTCCGGTCCTCGCAGGGTGGATGGCTTATCGGATGTGGCGTGAGTGGCAGGCGGATTACCTGGTTGTGAGCATGCTGCTTTTCTGTTTTGCTCTGATGACATTTGCCGTTGTCGGATTCCCGGCCTGGCTGAGCGCCGTGACACTCATGAGCAAGGTGCCGCCAAACCGGAGTATGGTTGCGCTGGGGATAGCCAATGCCGTTCTTCTCTGCGCGATCGTGGCTTCGCCGCAAAGCAGGAAACCAGCGGACGCTGCGGTGCTCGTTATCGCAGGATTGTGGGGAGTTTTCCTCTTTGCGGTGGCGAGAGCGATCGCGGAAAACTATCCGAGTCTCAGCCTCGGTTTGCTTATCCTGCCGGCCGTAGCGTTCACCATTCTCGGCTACGGTTTGCTCCAGGAACGCTGGAAGGTCACGAGCATCCTGGTGCTGGCCGCGCTCTCGATTGGCGGCACCTGTTGGTTTAATCCGCTCGTGCGCGGTGGCTCCGCCTATCTTTACCGAAACCCACTCGCCGCCAAGATGCGCGCGCTTTCCTTGCGCGATCGGCGCGCCCGCTGGGCCACCTTTGGCCAGATGTTTTACGCTGATTATCCGCGCCTGCTGGGACTGCCCGCGCTCAACGGCACACACCCGTATCCCCAATTCGACTTGTGGGCGCGCTTCGATCCCGAGCGCCGCTGGGTCGACCAATACAACCGTTACGCCCACGTCTGGTTTGCCACCGCCGCGGGCGGCATCACGATCGAGTCACCCTTTCTTGACCAAATCAAGGTGTCACTCTCGCCGGCCAATCCAGTCCTGGAGTCGTTAGGCGTGAAATTTTTTCTCGTCGTTTCACCCGAGGATCGGTTCTTCGAACGCCGGCCGCAACAGTTCTCGAAAGTATTCAGTCAGGGCCGGATCCATATCTACCGGAGGCGCGGAGAGGAAAAATCGAGGGCGCCTTGACTTCCTGGAAACCCTCTCATTAATCAGCTGCCGGGAGACGAACCCCGTCGTGTCGAGGATGACCGAAGCCTAATCCAGCCGCCAGGCGACGGTATCGCCTTCTTCAGTCTCCGCCCAGTCAGACGAGTGTTGCGCGAGGAACTGATGCGCCTGCGCGCGCTCTGCCGGAGCAAGATGGTGGTGCTCGTAAAGAATGAGCTTCGGCTCCAAACGCGCGAGATCGAATTGTCGCAAGAGTCGCCAATCCCAGCCTTCGGCATCAATCACGAGGAGATCGAGGTGATCCATTTGATACCGAGCCAGGAGCGTGGCGACCGAGAGACACGGGACGACCTCGGTCACCGTGGGCCGTTCCGCCTGGCCAAATTCGCGCGCGTTCCTTTGCAGCAGCGCGCGATCGAGCGAGGGAATTTGCTGCAGCCAGAGCGAATCCTCGGCCGTGGTTTGCAACCGATGGATTTCAATCGTGCCATCGCGTTCGCCGATCGCGGCCCGCTCGAGGCGAAGCGCCGGGTCGTGGCCGTAGCGCTCCGACAGTTTGGCGAACAAATGCGCCACCGGTTCGACCAGGACTCCGCGCCAGCGCGTGTCCGGCCGATTGATCAAATGATTCAACGGATCGCCGGTGAAGCCGTCGTTGGCGCCGATCTGGAGGAAAATCGCGTCCGGCACGGCGGTGGCAAAATCGGCGAGCAAGGCGTCGGTGTGCGAGCGCCGGAAAACGCCGGAGCGCAGCCGGCGAGACAGAAGATGCCGTCGGAGTGTGAGACTCCAGCGTCGCGACGGATCATTCGTTAGGCGCGCGCGCCCGCGCAACCAAGCCGATTGCAGCGCGGCCGCGATCCGCTGCGGAAGCGACGGCCGCGGGAGCGGCGGGGGCAATGGGTGTTCGATCTCGAACGTTTCGTCACCGAGCTGGATCGCAAGCCGCAGACCGTCTGGGCCGATCTCGCTTCCCTTGCATTTACCCGAGAAGCCGAGCGCGGTGCGATTGGGGAAAACGCGCCTCACGTCGGGCCGTGCGCAAGTCGTTAGGCGTTGTTTCCCCGCGGCCGGCAGCCAGACTGCCTGCACCGGCCGATCGGCCGCGACCCAGCCGGTGAACGCGAGATCCGCATCCTCGATCCGATCGCCTTTCGGATCGAGATGC
>DATMNS010000177.1:0-3682 GCA_035568735.1 Chthoniobacterales bacterium
CGTTGATCCGCTGAATGGTTCTTTTGTTTTTGGGACTCCAACTGCGGATGCGCGATAACGCGCAGCCGACCTGTTGGCGCAGCGAGGGTTCCCGGCAGATAATCGGCCATGCTTTACGTCGTCGGCACGCCGATTGGAAATCTCGACGACATCACGCTCCGCGCGCTTCAGGTTCTCAAGAGCGTGGATCTTATCGCCGCCGAGGATACCCGGCATTCGGGAAATTTACTGCGGCACTTCGAGATCCGAAAACCGCTGGTGAGCTATCACGAGCATAATGAGGCGATGCGCACCGCTGAGTTGGTCGAACGACTCGCGACCGGCGAGACCGTGGCGCTGATCACGGACGCCGGCATGCCCGGGTTGTCGGACCCGGGGGCGCGCCTGATCCGCAAATGCATCGAGCGGGACTTGCCATTTACGATCGTGCCTGGCGTCTCGGCCATCACCACGGCGCTGGTGGGCTCGGGATTTGGCCTCGAGCACTTTTGTTATCGCGGATTCCTCCCGATAAAGAGCGGGCAACGCGAGCGGGAATTGACCGCGGCCGCGGGCCGGCTCGAGACCACGGTATTTTTCGAGTCGCCCTATCGCATCAACAAGACGCTGGCGGCCTGCGCGCAGTTGATGCCCGGCCGGACTCTCTGCGTGGCGCGCGAATTGACGAAGAAATTTGAGGAATTCAGGCGGGGGACCGCCGGGGAATTACTCGTGCATTATGAGGCGCATCCCGCCAAGGGCGAGATCACTTTGCTCGTCGAGGGTGCGGAGAAATGACGGATGAGCGTCATCTGGTGGTGGCTCGTTCGGTCTTCGTGCTTCGTCATTGATTCGTGCTTCGTCATTCGAGATTCCTCATTTCATTTCGGACTTCGTTATTCCGTTGCTCCGCCGGTCTGACAGCGCCGGGATTTCCTCTTGTCAACACGGTCGGTTCGTGTGACTTTCCCCGACTTTTCCCAAGGCCATGGCTTACGCAATTATCAAAACAGGCGGCCGACAATATCGCGTCGCGGAAGGTGACACGATCGACGTCGATCTGCTCGAGGGCGACGCGGGGCAGAAGATGACTTTCGGCGAAGTGCTGCTGCATGCCGATGGCGATAAAATGACGCAAGGGAGCCCCTTGGTTGCAGGCGCCAGCGTGAGCGGCGAAGTGGTCGAGCAGCGCAAGGATAAAAAGGTCATCGCGTTCAAGTATCGTCGTCGCAAAGGTTATCACCGTACGGTCGGTCACCGTCGCAAACTGACCCGGGTCAAGATCACGGGCATCAGCCTTGGCTCGAAATCGAAGAAGGCCGCGGCCGAATAGGCAGGCCTCTCAACTCTCCACTTTCCTCATGGCTCATAAAAAAGGACAAGGCAGCGTCAAGAACGGTCGCGATAGCGTCAGCAAGCGGCTCGGTGTGAAAAAGTTTGGCAGCGAAACGGTCGGCGCCGGCAACATCATCATCCGGCAGCGCGGCACAAAATTCTTGCCCGGTAAGAATGTCGGCCTCGGTCGCGACTACACGATTTTTGCCCTCGTCGACGGCGAGGTGCGGTTTGATCGCGCCGGTCGCCGGGTCAACGTCATTCCGCTGTCGCCGGGGCGTTGACCCCGGCTCGGGACGAGCCTGCCGGGATTAACGCCCCCGGCGACAAGAGGTCAACGCCTCGGCGACAACGTTTCCGCGTTGTGCTGCTCGTAGATTTCGGATATAACGCCAATTCCATCGCGATGAAATATACCACCTATCTTCTCTTCGGCGCGCCCGGCAGCGGCAAAGGCACGCAGGGTCGTACGCTCGGCTCAATTCCCCGCTTTTTTCATTGCGCCTGCGGGGATGTCTTCCGCACGATCGACACCCGCACCCGGCTGGGTCGGGCCTTTCTCGAATACTCCAGCCGCGGCGAGCTCGTGCCGGACGACATCACGGTCGAACTGTGGAAGGCGCGGATCGACGCCGCGGTCGATGCGCACCAATTCAAGCCGGACATCGATGTCCTCATCCTCGATGGCATTCCGCGCAATGCCGGCCAGGCTGAGATCATGGACACGCTAATCGACGTGAAGAAAGTCTTTCACCTCTCCTGCCCGAATCGCGAGGCGCTCTTTGCGCGCTTGAAGAAGCGCGCGCTGAAGGACAATCGCCTCGACGATGCGAACGAGGAAGTGATCAAACGCCGCCTCGCGACCTATGAGGCCGAATCCAAGCCGGTCCTCGACCATTATCGAGACCGCGTCCAGATGGTCGACGCGACGGAGCCCCCGGCTAGAGTGCTTTACCACATCCTCGAGACGGTCGCGAACGGCGAACATGAGTCAGCAGCAGTTTGAAAATTTCACCGCCTCCAGCCTCTACTGCGAGAAGTGCAAGGCGGCGATGCCGGTGCGCGAACGCCTCCTCCTCGTCTTGCCCGACCGCGAGATCTTCGACTATCTCTGCACCAATTGTGCCTCGTCCGTTGGTCAGCGGGAAGTGACCGCCGGCGATAAATCGATGGCGCGGGCCGCCGCCGCGCGATACCCCAGGCGGAGCGGGGCGCCGCGCGGCGTGATGCCGTAAGGCGGCATGCAGATTGTCTTCATCGGCACGGGCGAAATCGGCGTGCCGACCCTGCGCGCCCTGCGGCACACACCAAGGCACCAATTGATTGGCGTGGTCACGCAACCTGATAAACCGGTCGGACGCGATCAACACTTCCAAGCTTCGCCGATCAAGGCGGAATTGGCGAGGTCGTCGGTGCCGGTTTTTCAGCCGGCGCGGATTCGAAACGACGACGCCGTCGCGCAGATTCGCTGGCTCAAACCTGATGTCGTTGTGGTGATGGCCTATGGCCAAATCCTGCCGAAGAGTGTCCTCGAGATTCCGCGGATCGCCTGTTTGAATTTGCACGCCTCGCTTCTTCCGCTGCATCGTGGAGCCGCGCCCATCCAGGCGGCGATCGTCGCGGGCGACACCGGGACGGGAATCACCGTGATCTACATGGATGAAGGTCTCGATACCGGTGACATCTTCCTGCAAGCGAAGCTCGCCATCTCGCCGACGGAAACCGGTGGATCCCTCCACGAGCGCCTCGCCCAACTCGCGCCCGATGCGTTGCTCGCCGCGCTGGAGCAACTCGCCAACCACGACGCCCCGCGCGCCCCGCAGGATTCCTCGCGCGCCACCTATGCGCCCAAGCTGACCCGCGAACACGGAAAAATCGATTGGTCAGAACCAGCCGAAATGATTGAGCGAAAAATCCGGGCCTTCGATCCGTGGCCGGGGACGTTTACCCTGCTGGTCGATGCGGCGGGAAAGCCGCGGCATTTGAAAATCTTCCGCGCCGCAGTCGTCCCGCAGGGTGGCAGCGAGCCCGGATCCATCACTACGCCTAACGACGCGGAAATCCTCGTCGCCACCAGCCGCGACGCTCTCCGCCTGGACGAAGTGCAACTCGAAGGAAAGCGCCGAATGAGCGCCGCTGAGTTTTTGCGCGGTTTTTCCTCCCCAAGACTGCATTTCTGATCGATCATCCCGCCGAGATGGAAAGTGTCACGCCCGCCTACCAACGCATCGTCCTCAAATTAAGCGGGGAGGCGCTCCGCGAAACGGGCGGACGCGACACCATCTCGCCGCAGATTGTGAAGGAAATTGCGCGGCAGGTGAAGGAGGTCTACGACCTCGGCGTGCAAATTTCGATTGTCGTCGGCGGC
>DATMNS010000178.1:0-2396 GCA_035568735.1 Chthoniobacterales bacterium
CTTGCTGTCTTTGGCCCTGCTGGGCTTCGCCCTGATGCTGGTTCCCGCGCTCTTTGCGCTGGTTCTGCGCATTACCCTGACGTTGGTTCTGACCCTCCCGGTCGCGCTGCGTCGATTGACCGGTCGTGCGATCCCGAGGCGTCTGGTGTTCCTGCGCCTGCTTCGATTGAGTGGCGCCTTCCGATTGCCGGTTGTTCGGCGATTGAGCTGACGCAAGGGTCACTCCCGCCAATAACGCGGTCGTTAGTAGGAGTGTCTTCCTAATTAGATGGTCCTCCATTAGTCCCCTCTTCCCCTTTTGTGTTGAACAGAGGAACACGATGGCCAGTTCCGCCGCTCGTTAAAACTTCGTCGCAGTTTGGCGCGGCAGCCTGTCGCAAGAGAGGAAAGACTCGCGAAAGATCGGATCTCCGATCTTTCAGCACCATCGCCGCCTAATACTGAAAGCAGGATACCCATCCAACGTGTTATGGTGATACGGATGGCCTGAATGCATCGCCCACAAGCAACGGTTCAAGACCTGTCAGCTTGCGCGGAAAACGACCCCCAGAAGTAAAGTAATTGGAGGGCATGAGGGCGCATTTCCGACCCGTCCATCACCGGAAGAAGACGTGATTTCTTGATACCGCCGACGACTGCCGGCGCGCCAGCACAAGGCGCCGGCATGATAACGCTCGATGTTTACTTGGCCGCTTGTGGCTGCTCGGATGCCGAGAGTGCGGCGCAGGGTGGCCGGGCGTTGTACGACTTCGATTAGATTGATCGCCGGCTTACGGAACTTTGCCGCCACATGGGCATTGGGACGACGGAGTTTGGAGGAATGCCGCAGTGCCGCTCATCGAGAGCCTCAAAGAGACGGTAGAGAAGGTTACCGGCTGGGTGCGGCCATCGGGCCAAGAGGTCGACGAAGCGCTGCGACGCCGAAAACCGAACGTGTTCCGGTTCGCGGATGACGGCTTCATTCCCAATAACCCCAATCTCGCATTCATTCTCTACCGCAATCCGGTCCGGGTAACCGGTGCCCCGGATCCGGCCGCACTGTTCGAAGTTTTGTTCGCTCGCAACGGGTGGAAAAACTCCTGGCGTAACGGCATCTACGAATACGCCCACTATCATTCCCAAATTCACGAGGTACTCGGAATCGCGCGCGGCGCCGCAATGGTTCGTTTCGGCGGCTCGAAAGGTCGGATCGTCAAGCTCAGGGCCGGCGACGTCGCTGTATTACCTGCGGGGATAGGACATCAGCGCCTCGAAGGGGACGACGACTTTCTCGTCGTGGGTGCGTATCCAGCTTCCGGCAAATACGACGAATGTCGTGCATCGCCCGAGGAACGCGACCGCGCATTGAAGACCATTCCCAGGGTCCCGCTCCCGAAAAAGGACCCGGTGTATGGGTCAGGCGGCCCTCTCTCACGCCTGTGGTTGAAACGAGTGTGAAGCACTTTTGAGTCTGAGCCCGTGACGCGAGATCCGAGCGGTGCTATCTCAAAGGCCGTGATGGTTTCCGCTTGCAGCCCAATAGATGAAGCCGCGCGGGGGCGTTCATTCCCTTGATTCGACAACGGCAATTCGTCGGTTCTGGAGTGCTTTCGCCGGGGCCGTGCGGACGCCATTGTGGTTTTGGCGAAATCTTTGCATTTCAGGCTCCCGTTACGACCTCGAGTCGGCGCGCCGACTCCTCGGCCCCCGGTTTCCCTTCCTGCTCACCGGACAGCTCTTGCGCCGTTCTGCCGACGAAATCCATGAGCGAAGTGACCGATTCCGCGTAACGAACGCGTGCGCCTTCTCGTTGCATTCGCGGGTCGCCTCCGTCCCAATATCCGACGACGATTCGCGACTGCGGAAAAGTCGAGCTGGCCCTGCGCAGCAGAAGCTCGAGCTGTGCCGACGTCACCGCGCCGACCGAAACGAGCGCTACGATATCTGGTTGCTGGTCAGGCTCAGCCTCGGCAGCCGCACCGATCCCGGTCAATCCCCCGAGCGAGGGGCATCGGACGGCGATGCCGAGATCGAGCCGGATCGCGTCCGCGATCAGTTGCGCGACCGCCGAATCGAGGCTTCCTCGTCCGGCGAGGACGAGTGCCCTCACCGAGTGGCGCGCCGGCTCCGATTTGGACGTTGCTCGCGCTTGTATTCCAGGCTCTCCTGCACGAGCTCGATATATTCGGCGATCGTTTGGTTGAGTTCATTAACCGGGTCGCGGCCGAGGACGCCACGCTTGCGGTCGTCGGAGGCGGCTCGAAGCGCCGGGATTGCGACGTCATCGAGGTAATTCTCGAAATTCTGCTCCGTTATCCAGCGGTCCGCGTCTTTGGCAGCGAAGGTCGCCTCTCTTGCCAGAAACTGATGGTAAAGATGCTCGTGCGGCTCGAGAACCCGCTCGTTTCCGAGCAGGA
>DATMNS010000179.1:0-3458 GCA_035568735.1 Chthoniobacterales bacterium
GCATGTTTTTCGTCGAATGCGTGAAATCTGTTGGACGGGACCGAGCGCCCGCTTTAGATCTTCTCTCTTTTGCCGCCTATGCCCCGCCACCCAAAAATTCCGCTTGATGGTGACCCCGATGAACCCGGGCCGCGTCTGCCGGCCGTGAGCCCGCAGATCGAGCCGGGAGAACCGACCGATCTGGAATTGATGCACGGCATCCAGCAGGAGGATCCGGAGGCCCTGTCCAAGCTTTACGATCGCTACAGTGGGATTATCAAGGCGCTCGTCCTGCGCGTCGTGCACAACGAGGCGGAGGCAGACGATTTGCTACAAGAGATCTTCATGGAGCTTTGGAACCAGGCAAAGAATTTTTCCGCACAAAAAGGAAAACCTCTGGGCTGGATGGTGACCCTGGCGCGACGCAGGGCGATCGATGGCCTGCGCAAGAAGCAGGCCTACCTGCGCGCCGGGGAGCGGCTGCAGAATGAAACTGAGCAGCAGCCCGACGCCTGGGTGCACAATGCGACCGAGGAGGAAATTAACCTCTCCGATACCCGGGTACTCATTCGCCAAGTGATCAATAGCCTGCCACCGGCACAGCAACAGGCGATCGATCTCGCATTTTTTCGCGGAATGAGTCAGCGCGAAATCGCCGCAAAAACGAATACACCATTGGGGACCGTCAAAACGCGCCTCGAATTGGGCCTGAAAAAAATCTACGATGGCCTGAAAGAGTTGAAAGATGAACTTTAAAGAATTCCAGAACCGGGCACGGCTTTACGTGATCGGCGCGCTGGAAAACGGCGAGAGCCGTGAATTCGAAAAGGCGCGGGCGGAATTCGGCCCGAAGGCGGAAGATTTCATCACCGAGTGCTACCGGCTCCACGAAGCATTCGCGCTCAGCCTGCGACCAGCGAAATCATCGGAAGCCTTGAAGGAGCGCCTGATGAAAATGGTGCGTGCGCGCAAGGAGAGCCAGTCGGCCGGGGAGCAACCGCAAAAGCACTAGGCAGGAGCCGACCGGATCACTGGTCAGGCGGCGCGGCGCTGTCGCAATCCATCTCACGCAGGATAAATTCCTGCAGGAATCCGTAGAAGTTCACCTGGAACAGGCTGAGATCGCGCCGCGAACCAATCGGCGAGCGGTAGTGATCGCAGAGTTCGGCCTCGGTAAAATCATACTTCGCGGCAATCGCCAGTCGCGCCTGGTTAAGCGCATTCAGCCAGGCATCGGAATGTGCATGCGGAATCCGGAGAGCGCTGTTGGCAAACGGCTTCTCGTTGGCATTGAGCTGGCGCAGATCGGATTCCACGGTTTCCGTCGCGCTTTGAAAGAGCCGCCGCAACTCCGGCTCGACGTAAACCTTCCACTCCGCGCAAAGTTCCTTTTCGTCAGGAACAGCGGGGGCGCTGAAGAGGCGCCGCTCGGCCGCCGGCACCGCATCGGGTTTCGTGCTGGCCGGGATTTGCCGCAATAACTCCGCCAGAAAAGGATCGATCTCGCTGATCTCAAGCGCGCCGTTATTGCGCTGGACGTCCATTTTAGTTGACCCGCTCAATCGTCGCCAGGAGGAGGTAGCCGTGCAGCTGCTGGACGAAGAGTTCGGCCCGTTCCCGTACGCCGCTCCACAGGATCGAGCGTCCGTTGCGGTGCACTTCGAGCATGTGAAGTTCCGCCTTTTCTTTCGGATAACCGAAGACCCGCTGGAAAACCATCGTCACGTAGCTCATCAGGTTGACCGGGTCGTTATGCACCACTACCTGCCACGGAAGATCGAGCGCCTCCTTGCTCTTGGGTTCCTCCGTAATCGCCGGACTTTCGACGGCGCCGGTAGTCAGCTGCGAAGTGTGCATTCGAAAAGGTGCCGGTCGTTAGGGGCGATGTCGCTGGCAACGCGAAGGCGGGCGGGCGAACATTGGCATAACCAAAAGCGTATCACACGGCAGGGTTGATTCAACCGGCGGCGGCCTCTGGCGAAACGGCTCTCGCGTCCGTCGATCAGAATCCGCGGCCGGCCGTGAGAACAATCCTCTCCTGCGCCGCCTGCATCCGGCGCGTCGCAGCCGGCGCCCGGTCGTCGAAACCGTGGAGATGAAGCAGGCCGTGCACGAGGTAGAGGCGTAACTCGTGATTCAGCGAAGTGTGATGAGCTTCGGCCTGTCGTTCCGCGGTTTCGACGCTGATGAAAATCTCGCCGTGCTGGAAGGTGATCACGTCCGTTGGTCCCTCGATCTGCATGAAGCGGCGATGCAGTTCGCTGATCTTGCGATCGGAAATCAAAAGCACAGCGATCTCCGCCAAATTCGTTAGGCCGCGGCCCCGCTCCCGGGCGCATAACGGCAGAGCCCGGCGCGCGAACCGCTCGAGCGCCGCGCGATCGAGCGCGATCTTCCGCTGCCGGTTTCGCACCGAGATTTCCGGGAGTGAAATGGATTCCTCTCTCATCTTCGCGGCCCGCGGTCGAGCGCAACAAGCAGCCGGTAAAGCATCTCCAGCCGCGGGCTTTCGAGGCCCGCTTCCCGGCCCCGCCGGAGGGGTTCACCCCACATTGGTTCGATCTCCAGCGGACGGCCGGCAAGATAGTCGAGGAGGGTTGACGGTTTGAACTCACCCATCGCTTTGGTTCGCTTTAATTCTTCGAGCGCGAGGGCCGTCGGCAGGTTCTGTCCGCGGGCCCTGGCGATCGCGATCGTCTCGTCCATCAACTGGACGGCGAGCTGGCACAAGCCCTCATCGGCGAGGATCGCCGCCGTGTCGATGCCGCCAGCCGCGACCGAGAGGCCGTTGAAGGGAATGTTCCAGACCAGCTTGCGCCAGCGCTCGCGTGTGAGAGCCGCCACCACGCTGCAAACGATCCCGCAGCGTTTGAATTCCCAGGCGATGTCGTGCAGACGCGGACGCGGGTAGCCGCTGAATTCCCCGAGCGCAAGACGGCCGCTGTCGAAACGCTCGACCACGCCTGGCGCGGTCCGGTTGAGGCAGATGAAACAGATCCCCCCAAGAATCCGTTCCGCGCCGAAATGTTGGGCGAGAAACTCTTCGTTCCCCAGCCCATTCTGCAGCGTCAGGATGATGGTTTCGCTGCCGAGCAACGGTGCGATCAACGTCGGGAGCTGAGGATTGGAGGTAGCCTTGACCGCCACGATGACCAGGTTGCAGGGGCCAATTTCCTCTGTCGTGCGATGGGCCTGCACTTTCGGGACATGAATGTTCTCGCCTTTGCTCCGGATGCGCAGCCCTCGCTTGCGAACGACGGCGTAGTCGCGCCGCAAGAGAAAATGCACGTCGCGCCCGAAATGCGCCAGCTTACCGCCGTAGTAAAGGCCAATCGCGCCCGCGCCGACGATGGCAATACGGAAATCTGGAAGCGTGTGCCGCGATCGCATCGGAAAAAGTTAACCGCAGAGGACGGAAAGGACGCAGAGAAAAGACAAATCTAAAATCCTCCTCTGCATTCTCTGCGAACTCTGCGGTA
>DATMNS010000180.1:0-5193 GCA_035568735.1 Chthoniobacterales bacterium
AGCCACGTCACTTTTGAGGAACTGAGCGAGATGGCGTTCGATCTCGAGGCGGTGAAGGTGCGCTCAATCTTCGCCAACCATCCCGGCATTTGCCTTGGCTACCGGCTGAGCACGCCCAGCGGCGACATCGTCTACATGCCCGACCACGAGGCCTACGAGCGACAGGAAAGCGAGCGGCAAAAAATTGCCGGCGAAAATTTGCCAGCGAACCTGGATCACGCGCGCGCCCAGGATGAAAAGGTGATCGAGTTCATCCGCGCGGCCGACGTCCTGATCGGCGACACGCAATACGACACAACCGAATACCCGGGCCGCCTCGGCTGGGGACACACTTGCGCCGATGATGCGGTTGATCTCGCAATGCGCGCCGGGGTGAAACACTTATTCTTGTTCCATCACGATCCCGATCATCACGACGAGAAAATGGAGGCAATGATCGCGCGCGCGAAAGAGAATGTCGCCGCGGCGGGCTCAGCGATGATGGTCAGCGCGGCGCGCGAAGGCGTGGAGTTTGTTCTCGAATGGGCGCTGCCTCCGCCCTAACGAATACGAGTGCCAGGCCTCAATGAAACCGAAACCCATTGTTGGGCTGACGAAGGAAATTTTTTTGCTCTTGCAGGGGGCGATGACCGCGGCCGGGCTGTGAGCGACCCGAACCGCAGCGGTCTGGGACAGGTGGATGGGTGCTACAGTTTTGTCCGGCCGGAGAGCGCGCGCGAGAGCGTCAATTCATCGGCGGATTCCAATCCGCCGCCAGCGGGCAGGCCGTGCGCGATGCGGGTCAGCGAGACGGGATACTCCTTCAATAGCGCGACGAGATAGTTGGTCGTCGCCTCCCCTTCCACGTCGGCTGCGAGCGCGAAGATGATCTCGCTCGGCGCCTCCCTTTCCACCCGCTCGACCAACGAGGCGATGCGCAGGTCTTCCGGCGCAACCCGATCGAGCGGCGAAATGCGTCCGCCTAACGAGTGGTAGAGACCGCGAAAGGCGCTCGTCTTTTCCAGCGGCAGAATGTCAGTCGGCTGCTCGACGACGCAAACAAGCTCGCGCGCGCGCGAATCATCGGCGCAAATTTCGCAGAGGTCGGCGGTCGCGAAGAAGCCGCACTGGCGACAGGGGCGAATGGTGTCGCGCGTGCTCGTGATCGCGCGCGCGATCCCGGCCGGCTGCTCATCCCGCGCCTGCACGATCCAGAGGGCGATGCGCTCGGCGGAGCGCGGACCGACCCCGGGCATCTGGCGCAATTGGGTGATCAACTCGCGGATGGCGACGGGATATTCGGTGCGTTTCAAAACGGCGCGATCGATTCGGAGCCTGGCGCGGGTTCGGTCGCCATCCGCAGACAAAGTGGCTCGAGGCGGCGGAGATACCATTGGAGGGGCCGGTCCAGTTCGCCGTTTTCGCTCCGCGCCCGGGTAAATTCCGCGAAGGCTTCGTTCCAGCGGCGCTCGCGAAAATAAACGATCGCGGTCCAGAAACGGTCCCGGCGCGCGATTTCTTCCGCGGTCGCCTGCTCGGCCAGCGAGAGCAGTTCGTAGACTTCGAGCCGCTCGTGCGACTCGGAGCTGCGCAAAAAATCGATCGGTCGCGCGACGATTTCCTTGCCCGCCGCGCTGTAGGTCTTGGGTCCAAGCAATATTTGCGAGCCGTAAACCTGGTTCGCGCGCGCCAGCCGGCGAGCGACCTCGAGGGACTCGCCGGAAACGACGATCTCACTGCGCGGTGAATCGTCCCGTCTCGTCGCCACGATGACCCCGGAGCTGAGGCCGATGCGGAGGTCGATTCTGCCTAACGAATCCGGCTTCGCGGCCGCCGCCGCGCGGAAGCTGTCCCGGAAGGCGAGCGCGGCACGGGCCGCATCGCGCGCATGCTGCTCACTCGCGTTGGGAAAACCAAAAAGGACGCGGACGCCTTCACCATCCGCGGCGTGCAGGTAACCGCCATCCCGCAGGAAGCCCTCGTTCGCGCAGGTGTTAAACTCCCGGGTCAACTGCGCACAGACCGCAGCCGGGAGCTCGTCGATCAGCTCGCCTTCATTGGCGATCTCGCAAAAGACAAGGCTCGCTTCGCGCGCCACCGGCTCGCCCAATTCCAGCGCCCCATTTTCCGTCAGACGATCAAGGTTCGCCTGGTTGATGCGTCTCTCGAAGAGGCGCGTGGTTGCGCTGCGCCGGCGACCGGCATCCGTCGCCGTGAAGCCGCAGGCGAGTGCCGTTGCGAGGCTGGCCGCGAGGATGGCGGGCAGCGGCGGAAAGGAACCTCCGGCGGCTTGCCAAACCCAGGCCGCGACAATCAACTCCAGGAAAAGCAGGGCCAGGAGACCGACGCGCCGCCACGTCTGGGGCACCTCCAGCATGGTCCACGCGACCGCGTAGCTGAGCACGATGACGAAAAGAAAATTTCCGAAACTGACGACCTCGTTAGGCGGGAGACCGATGGCTTTGCCGAAAAATGCGGCGGGACGGGCGAGGAGGCCGGTCGTCTGCAGGACGATGGCAACGGCGGCGGCGACCGCGCCAATCCAAAGTGTGGCGAGGAGGGCGCGCTTCATTTCGCCGGGCGCTCACCCGGTCCGTAGGATTGCAGGACCAATTCACTCAGGAATTTATCCGGAGCCTCGACCGCCGTGGCATCGAGCACGAACTGGTTTTTACCCGTGTTCTTTTTGATCAAGCTGAGACCGAACTGAAAATCCTTGAAAAGATGCGCGCAGAGATCGCTCATTTTCATCCGCTCCGCTTCGGCGCGCTCGACCAGCAGGCGCAGCGCGGAGTCGTCAAACTGCAGTTCGACCCCGTGCTCGTTGGAAAAGCGATCGGCAAACATCCTGGCCTCCTGCATGAGCGCGACTTTTTCGTGCTGTTGACCCTCGGCCATAAGCCGCTCGAGCACACGCTGCGGTTCGCGTACCAGTTCTTCGGTCACGCGCAGCTGGCTGAGGCCGGAGCCTGCGAGGTAGTACTTGTAATCGCGGAATAATTTTTCCCAGACGGTGAGCAGGCCGCGCGCGCCGGTTTTCTCGAGGGCCGCCGCGTTCGCGATGAGGAGCAACGCTTCGTCCTCGAAACTAATCTCGATGCCATAGGCGCGGAATGCACGCTCGTACTGCCGCAGGATGCTGCCCTCGGAATATTTCATGATCTTGTAGAGATCATCCGCGGTCAGCTCTTCGCAAACGACCCGGACCGGGAGCCGTCCGATGAACTCCGGCTCAAAGCCGTACTCAATGAAGTCCTGGGTGCCGACGTGCTTGAAGACGTCGTTGTCGAGGACCTTGAGGGGCTCCGATTGAAAACCGATCTGCCCCTGCGCGAGACGACGCGCGACCTGCGTCTTGAGACGCTCGAAGGCACCGCTGACGACAAACAGGATATGGCGGGTGCTGATCGTTTCGCGCTTGGCCTTGCCCCGCTTCTGGAATTCGAAGGCGGCCTGGAGCTGTCCTTGCAGATCGTTTGCGCTCCGCAACGGCACTTCGGTTTCCTCCATCAGTTTGAGCAGCGTCGTCTGCACGCCGCGGCCGCTGACGTCGCGCCCGACCAAATTCGAAGCAGAGGCCAGCTTGTCGACTTCGTCGATGTAGATGATGCCGAACTGCGCGAGCGCGACATCGCCATCAGCTTTCTGGACCAGTTCCCGCACGAGATCTTCCACATCGCCACCGACGTAGCCAGTCTCGCTGAACTTGGTCGCGTCGGCCTTGACGAAGGGCACCTTGATCAGCTCCGCGATGTGCTTGATCAGGTAAGTTTTTCCGACGCCGGTCGGGCCGACGAGGATGACGTTTTGCTTGGCGTATTCGGTTTCCTCGGCGCGGACGGCGTCTTCGCTCTCGAGCTGGCGGACGTAATTGACGTGGTTGTAATGATCGCAGACGGCGATCGATAGGACCTTCTTTGCTTCGTCCTGCTTGATCACGAAACGGTCGAGGTGCGCCTTGATGTCGCGCGGCAGAAACTTGAAAACGAACTCCTCATCGCTCGCTTTCGCCGGTTTCTCATCGTCGCCGGCCTCCGCTTGTTCGGGCTGGGCAAAGGTCGCGAACGAAACTTTGTCACCAAAGTTCGATTTCATAAATTCGGAGAGCTTGGCCTGGAGTTCTTCGGGCGTGGGAAATGGCGGGTTTTGATTCAAGGGCGAAACTTAACATCGTCGTTTGGTATGTAAAATTTGCTGCGTCTGTAAGACGTTTCGCTCTGCGACGCGCGGGAACCGGCGTTCTGCGCGAGCCGAGTAACCTCGCGTTTCGCAGAGCGAAACGTCGATCGGTCCGGCGTCGCGTCACGCTTGCGTCCCTTGCATTTCGAGCGCAACTGTGCTCAGTGGAATGCCGCTCCGGCGGGCCGGCTGCGCCCGAGGCGCATCCGCCGCTGCGCCAACTCATTTGACCATGCTCATCACCCTTCTCGCTCAGGCCCCGACCGCGACGCCCGCCGGCGCCGGGCCTAATCCGCTCACCAACTTCATCCCGATCATTCTGATTTTCATCATTATGTACTTTCTGCTTTTCCGGCCGCAGATGCGCCGGCAGAAGGAACAACGGAATCTGGTGGCGGCGTTAAAAACTGGCGACCGGGTGGTGACCGCATCTGGAATTCACGGGATGATTACGAATGTGAAGGACGCCACCGTGACGGTGAAAGTCGCAGACAACGTGAAGCTCGAGATGGATAAATCCGCGGTCACCAATGTGATCAAAACGGTGGAGGGTTAAGCGATGACTCCAGCCATTACCTTTTTCATCGGGCTCGTCTTGCTCGTGCTTTTCGGCTGGTATTTCGCAACCGATTTCGGGCCGCGGAAACGCCTGCTGGCGACCCTGCTCATGGTGCTGCTGGTCGTCTTCAGCATCATGACCATCTGGCCGCCGAGCAAGAAGGTGCAACTGGGGCTCGATATTCAAGGTGGCACTTCCTTCCTCATCCGCCTGATGCAGGGGGATCGGCCGCTGACGAAGACTAATCTCGACCAGGCCGTCGAGGTCATCCGCAAGCGCGTCGATTACTTCGGTGGCGGAGAGCCTGTGATCAGCCCAGTCGGCACGGATCGAATCCTGGTGCAAATCCCCGGGCTGGATCCGGCCAAGATCATCGAAGCGCGCCAACAGCTCTCCCGCGTCGCGAAGCTCGAGTTCCGGCTGGTTTATCCGGATAATGGGGAACGCCTGCGCGCGATCGACGCCGGGACGGAAGT
>DATMNS010000181.1:0-6239 GCA_035568735.1 Chthoniobacterales bacterium
CCGGCTGGCGAATCGCAGTTTTGTCCTTCGCGAAAATTGCAAACCGCGGAGGAAGGAATCAGCGCCTCCGGCTACAGATTATCGCTCGGGGCGCGACCGGCGACGAGCAGCCATGAGACCGGGTCGCTCCAGGCGACAATCTTTTCGAAGATGCCGCCGTTGTTATCAATCGGCAGCGCGATCAGATCGGCCTGAGCGCCGACGCGGATTTTGCCCAGTGTCTCCTCTTGATGGAGCGCGCGCGCGCCGTTGACGGTCGCGATTTCCAAAATTTCTCGTGGTGCGAGCCACGGATGCGCGTCGCGCACAGCTTGCATTTCCGAGAAAAGACTGAGCGAAGAATTGCTCGCGAGGCTGTCGGTCCCAAGGCAGACGTTGAAGCCCAGATCGCGCAGCCTGCGCAGCGCGAAGGGCCGGTGCTGAAAATAGCGGCTGCTGCGCGGACAGTGCGCGATGTGGAAGCGCGGTCCGACCGCGACCCGCTCGAAATCTTCCTCCGTGAGCTCATTCAGATGCACCAAGATCCAGCGCTCGTCGATCGTCTGCCGGTCGAGGATCGTCGCCAGCGATGTTTTTCCCCGGCCGCAATCGTCCATCGGTCGGCCGAGACTTTGCAGCAGATCGAACAACGGTCCTCCGCCGGCGCGAAACATTTCCATCTCTTCCTCTGACTCGGCGAGGTGCATCGTGAGCAGCATGTCGCTCTGCTCACCCGCCCTCGCGGCGAGGCGCAATAACTTCGGCGAGACCGTATAGGGAGCGTGCGGGCTCAAGCCGAAGCTGCCCGGCCAATTCTCTTTGCCCCGGAAAAGCGCGAGCGCATTCTCGATCATCTCCTCGGCCGCCAAGGTCGGCCGCACGTCGATCAGTTCGGCAAACCACCACGTTCGCAATGGCGGCGGCGCCATTCGTTGCAGGAGTTCCGGCATCGACTCAATGTTTGCGATCGTTGTTGTGCCCCAGCGTTGCGCCTCCGCGAAACCGTCCGTGATCGAATGGAGAAAATCCTCCTCCGAAAGTTCGCGACGCCGGTCGTTGATCTGCCGGATCCATTCGGCAAACGATCGTTGCGGCGCGATCGTGCCGCGCAGCGACGTGAAATCGAGATGACAATGCGCGTTGATCAGGCCGGGCAATAGAACCACTTCGCCCAGATCGGTCACAGCGCCTCTCTGGCGTCCCCGCACTTCATCGGAGCGCCCCACGTCCGCGATCCGGTCGTCGACGACCGCGACCGCGCCGTTGTCGATCGGCGGGCCGTCCATCGTGATTAAGGTTCGGGCGCGGTAGATCAAAATTTCCGTCCTCCCGAGCGCAGTCGAGGGGTCCCGGGGCGCGATCGTTCCGGCGCCTCAGCGAGATCCCGAGGCGCAACGACTCCGGTAGTTCCAAGATGGCGGGGCGCGACTCTTCCGGTTACCCCAGCGGGATCCCTCGACTCCGTTGCGCTCCGCTTCACTCCGCTCGGGATGACGACTCCTTCACCACCTTGCGCGCCTCGGCCACGAGCAGGTTGCACGCTTCCTGGCAAAGGAGCGGTATGATGTGTTCGCCCCGCTCGGTTTGGTCCACGGGCGCAATGAATTTATCGAGCGGCAGGCGGAGCGACGGCCGCGCCCCGCTCGCGTCCCGCGCCCAGAGAATCGTCCGCAAACATCCCGGCTCGCCGCCGCGCGAGCGACAAACGCGCCCGACCAATTCGTCGATTTCGCCATCCGAAATCTTCGCCGCCACGCGATACATTCCGGTTTGCCGGTCGAGCGTGGCGCGCAGCGGCGTCGTCGCCAGCTGGTTCGCCTCCCAGGCCGCCAGCGCCGCCAGCCGGCCGGGGTAAAAGAGATCGAGCGCGAGCCGCAGGGCAGGCAAATCAGGGAGCTCGAGAACCCAGCCATGCCGGAGATTCGGCGCGGTCTTTAGCGGACGATAGTTGCCCGCGTCGTCCTGCCGCGCCAATTCCGTAGCGTCGTTAGGGGAATAAAAAACCTGCAGGTCCGCGCGCGCCTCGTCTTCGCGATGCCGCAGCGAGAATCCGTCGGTCTTGACGATCAGCAGTTGCCCGATGCCGCGGGCGCCGGATGCAAGCCAATCGCGCAGTGCCCGCTCAGCGCGCGGCAACATGGCGGTGCTTTTTCGCCGTGCACAGTTTCCCCGCCAGGAGAACGGCGACGTGCTCGAGGAAATCCCGATCGTCTTCGTCGAACGCGTCCAGTTTGTCGCTCTCGACATCCAGCATGCCGAGGAGTTTCCCGCTCGATTCTCCGATGATCGGCACCACGATCTCGGACTGAGTGTTCCAGAAGGCCGGCAGCCAGCGCGGGTCTTTGCGGACGTCGCCGACGATGAGGGTCTCGCGCGATTCCGCCACCGCGCCGCAAAGTCCCTGCCCCATCGGGAACCGCGCATAGGTCGGTGGTTCATCCCCGGTTCCAGCGGCGATCACGAATTCGTTGCGTTCAAGCTTGTAGACGCCGACCCAGCGATAGGAGCGTTCGGCGCGGACCATTTCCGCCGCCTTCTTAATGGTGGCTGGATTCTTCGGCGCGGCCAAAAGAAAGGCCGCCAAATCCTGCAGGAGCTTGGTCGAGTTGTTTTTCAAAGTAACGGTTACCTAGAACAATTTACGCAATCGGGCTGAGATCAAGGGCTGAGGTGTCGAAAGCTGCCGCCTGCTCCACGATGATCTCGGCAAATTTCGGCTCGGTCCCGATCGCGCTCGCGTAATAAAGGTCGCGTCCGTAGATGCGGTGCGGGTTTTGACGGAAGATCTCGCGCTGACTCGCAGCGGCGGTCGTTCCGCTTTCGATCCCGAGCAAAACGG
Source organism: Chthoniobacterales bacterium (assembly GCA_035568735.1). Taxonomy (GTDB): domain Bacteria; phylum Verrucomicrobiota; class Verrucomicrobiia; order Chthoniobacterales; family UBA10450; genus Palsa-1392. The sequence goes on from DATMNS010000181.1 coordinate 2,819, forward strand.
GAATGTCCTGGTAGCTGTGGAGCCCGTCGGAAATAAAAAACGGCACGACCACGACATACGGTGTCGTCGTGAGGCGGGCCCAATCCGAAATGAGCGGCGCTTCCTCCATGTAGGCGTTCTGCACCGAGGCGTAGGCGCCCAGCGCGCTGATTTTTCCCACCTCGCGTTTCGCCGCCACGGCGCTGTTCTCATTCAAGGCCGTCCCGTGACCGACGATGAGCAACGTCGTCTCGGCCTCTGCCACGCCGGGGGCGACCTCGCGCGCGCGCCGCAGCAAAAGCTCCGTTACGGCTGGGTGATTTCCGACCGGCTCACAATATTTCCAGACCTGACCGTCGGGCCGCGTCGTCAGGCGCCCCTCCAGCTCGAGTTCCCGCGGAATGACAGTCTCGGTAAAATATCCTTCGCTGATGAAATTCGGCACCACGTAAACCTCGCGAATCTCGGCTTCGCGAAAAAAAAGGAGGGCGTCGCGGAGGCTCGGCTCCTCTTTCCAGAAGCAGCAGGCGACCTCGGGAAACACTCCGCGGTCCCGGATCGTCGCCGCCTGCGCCAGGCTCGGCGCGCTTGAATCCGGATTCACCGTCGAGCCGTGACCGACGATGAGAAGAGCCGATTGCGGCTGCTGCCAATCCATGAGGAGGAGCGTAAGTCACTCCCGCGCCCGACGAAAGTGACCCCGTTTTGTCTTCCGTTTCGTTAGTCCGACTCGTCCGTCTCTTCGGGCTCTGCTTTCTCTGCTTTCACTGGCTTCTCCTCTTCGCCCTTCTCGTTGTAGAGCTGCCGCAGGATTTTCCCGATCATCGGCGCCGCGGCCGAACCGCCGTGAACTTTGCTGCCGACTTCGCCCTCGTAGAGCGCGGCAAACGCATATTGCGGATGGTCCGCCGGGACGAAGCCGGCAAACCACGCCGCCGTCCGCTCCTTTTCCTTCGGGCCCCATTGCGCGGTGCCGGTTTTCCCGGCCACCGACACCTTATCCAGGCTGGCCTGATGCGCGGTGCCGGCCCCGGCGTTGACGGCATCGACCATCGCGGTGTGAATCTGCTTCATCGTTAGAGCGGAGGCATCGATCGTCCTCTTCTCGCGCACGGAATAGGCCGCCACGATTTCGTTGCTCACCGTCTGCACCTGTTCCACCAGGCGCGTCTGATATAAGGTCCCCCCATTGGCCACGATCGCCATCGCCTGCGCCATCTGCAGCGGGGTCACGAGCAGGTCGCCCTGTCCGATCGAGAGGTTGGCAATATCGCCTCCGAGAATTTTTCGTCCGTGGGTCGCCTTCATGTATGCGTCGTTAGGCAACCGTCCCTCCGCTTCGCCTTTCAGCGGAATCCCGCTCTTGGCGCCGAAGCCGAGTCGCGTCGCCCAATCGAGAATCGGCCCCGCGCCAGTCCGGATGCCCACCTGGTAAAACCAGGTGTCGCACGATTCGGTCAGCGCCTGGACGAAATTGAGCGAGCCGCGATCCTTGTGTTTCCAGTTGTGGAAAAGCGTGTTGCCGACATTCATCTCCGGCACGCATTCGTATTGATCGTCCGTTGTGATGGTGCCGCTTTGAAAAGCGGCCAGGCCCACCGCGATTTTAAAGGTGGATCCCGGGGGATAAGCCGAACGGTAGGCGCGCGGAAGGAGCGGAATATCGGGATCGTTCTGCAACTCCTGGAACTTGGCCGCCGAGATCGATGGAATGAATTCGTTAGGGTCAAAGGTCGGCCAGGAGGCGAGGGCGAGGATGTCGCCGTTGTTCGGATCCATTATCACGATCGCGCCGCGCTTGGCTTTAGCCGCGAGCGCTTTCTCCGCCATCTCCTGGAGGTGCAAATCGAGCGTCGTGACGACGTTGTAGCCTGGGACCGGCGGCTCGACGATCCGCTCCGACGTTTTCCGGCCGTCGCGGTCGAAGGTCACTTTGTACTTCCCGTGCCGGCCGGTCAGCATGCTGTTGAAGGTCTGCTCCAGGCCTTCCCGGCCCTCGGTTTCCGGCCAGAGCACCTGCCCATTCTGAATGATGCCGTCCGCATTGCGACCTGTCTTGCCAGTGTATCCGACGATCTGCCCCGCCACGCTTTCGTTAGGGTAAAAGCGAATGTAGAGCGGCTTGAGCGAGAGCCCGCTGGAAAGCCTGGCCGGCAACTTCGTCCGTTCCGCTTCGCTCAGGTCCTGGGCGATCTCCAGGGGCAGAAACCCCCGGTTATGATAGTGGCGCAGAATGGCGGCATCGGGGATTTTGAGCGAGCGGGCGAGCGCTCTCTCGGCGATCTTGATCCGCGTGCGCGCAAACTCCAGCGCCCGGGCGTCGGACAAATTGAGCGGGGTGGGAAAATCAATCGTGAGGTTGTAGCTCAGCTTGTTTTGCGCGAGCGGCACGCCATTGCGATCGGTGATCTGGCCGCGCGGCGCGGGGATATCGAGCAGGTAGGTCCGCGCCTGCTTCTGCGTTTCGAAAGTCGGCTTGATCGTTTCCTCCAAGGGCGACGCCGTCGGCGCGGTCGGCGGGTTTTCCACGGGTTGCTGGGCGCAGGCCAGCGACGCACAGAGGGGAAGAATCATGCGCAGATGACGCAGCGGCGCGCCGATTTCAGGAAAGAACACGGGTGTGGAAAATTTCAATCGGCGTCAATCTGCGATAACCGCGAATGCTAGTGCTGCTCCAAAAAGCGATGCACTTCCTCCGCCAACTTCTGGCCTATTCCCTCGGTCGACGCAATCTCTTCGACGCTCGCCTTGCGCAGGCGTTGCACAGAACCAAATTTGCGCAGGAGAAGATTCTTGCGGTTTTGGCTCACGCCCGGGCAGTCGTCGAGCAGGCTTTCGCCGATCCGTTTTTTCATCAGGAGCTGATGATAAGTGTTGGCGAACCGATGCGCTTCGTCGCGAATGCGCTGGAGGAGACGCAACGCGCCGGAATCGGGGGGCAACTGCAGCGGGAGCGCGCGGCCGGGCCGGTAGATTTCCTCGAACTCTTTGGCGAGGCCGATGATCGGAAGCTCATGCAAGCCGAGCCGCTGCAACTCGCGGCAGGCGGACGAGAGCTGGCCTTTGCCCCCGTCGACGATGATGAGATCGGGCAAGCGCACCGCCACGAAATTGTCATCCCGAGCGGAGTCGAGGGATCCCGTGGCGGAGCCTGCAGATGACTCCCCGGGATCCTTCGACTTCACCAAGCTCCGCTCGGGATGACGGGCGAGCGCTTCCACTGGGTTTTCCTGCGAAAATTCCGCCGCGTCCGAATAGGCCGCGCGCGCCTGCAGGAGGACCCGCGCATAACGACGCCTAACGACCTCGGCCATGCTCGCGAAATCATCCTGGCCTTTGACCGTCCGGATGCGGTAACGCCGGTAATTATTCTTGTCCGGAACGCCGTCGCGGAAGGAAACCATCGAAGCGACTACATGCGTGGTGGAGATATTCGAGATGT
>DATMNS010000182.1:0-5338 GCA_035568735.1 Chthoniobacterales bacterium
TAAAGCACTCCGAGGTTTCCGACCGAATCGAGATAGTTCAACTTCGCGGCGGCGCTGTAGAGTCGGAAAGACTGGTGGTCATCGCGCCCGACCCCGATCCCTTTGTGATAACAAGTTGCCAGTTGATCCATCGCGCGTGCATCCTTGGCCGTGGCCGCATCCTGCAGGAGATCGATCGCTTTCCCTTCGTTCTTGGTCACGCCTTTGCCGAGCAGATAACATTCGGCAAGCAAGGTGCCCGCGCTCACTTCCCCGGCTTCCCGCGCCTGCGCGAACCATTGCGCGGCCTTGACGAAGTCGCGCTCCACGCCGGCGCCGTTGGAATAACGCAAACCCACTTCCGACATGGCATGCGCATGCCCCCGCGCCGCCGCCGCGCAAAGCCAGTCAAAGGAAGCTTTCGGGTCGCGCTTGCGCAGAAAATCGCCCAGAATTTCCATCGCGCTCACGACGTTGAGCTTCGCCGCGGCGGTCAGCGGCGCGCGCAATTGTTCGAAATTGTCTTCGCGCAGCGCGCCTTTTTCGGACTGCAATCTGCTGAGCAACAATTCGAGACGCACCCGCCCCACTTCGCTCTCGGGAAAATCTTTCTGCAATTGCACGTAGGCCATGATGGCTCGGGGCCAATCCTGGGCCGCTTCGTATTTCTCGGCGGCGGCCAGCGAGGTCCGCGATAGCTCCTGCCCGCTCAACGAAGCCGCGGGTGACACCGACCGAGCCGACGGGGCGGCGGTCGCCTGACTGATCGCGGGCGTCGCGGAAGCGACCGGTGACGGCGCTGCCGAACTGCTCGCCTGCGTCGGCGGGAGAATTTTCTCCGTTTTGCGCGTCGTGAGAAAAATCAGCGCGCCGGCCCCGGTAAGAACAACTGCGGCCAGCGCCCAAATCATCATGCGCGAAGACTTGCGGACGGGGGCGGGCGGCACCTCCACGGGCAAGGGAGGGGGCGGCGCCTCCACGACCGTCGGAAAATCCTGCTCGCCTCTTTGCGGGGCGGCCTGGATATCCGCGATGCATTTTTCCAATGCGGCGCGGAGCGCGGCCGGCGTTTGCGGCCGCCGGGCCGGGTCCTTCTCGATCATATTGCCGACGAGGGCGCGCACGCTCGCCGGGAGATTTTGCAGTTTTTCGAGCGGCGGCGGTTTGTGCAGATGCTGGCTCATGACCTGCGCGAGCGAACCGCCGAAAGGCGCCTCCCCGACGAGCATGTACCAAAGCGTCACGCCTAACGAGTAGATGTCCGAGCGAACATCGATCTCTTTTTCCTCGAGCTGCTCCGGGCTGGCGAAATGCGCGGTGCCGACAAACCCGCCGAGCGAGAGCGTTGCGAGGTCGTCGTTCCCTTCATGCTTGATTGATTTGGCGAGGCCGAAGTCGATCACCTTGACGAGAAAATCGTCGTCCTCCCTGACGAGCATCAGGTTCGCCGGTTTGATGTCGCGATGCACGAGATGATGCTTTTCCGCCGCGGCGAGCGCGCGCGCCACCTGCAGAGTGATGCGGAGCGCGATCACGGGATCGATCGGTCCCTGGCGCTTGATGAAGGATTCGACCGTCTCGCCATCGACAAACTCCATCGCGTAAAAGAACGCTTCGCTGCTCGTCCCGAGATGAAAGACGGAGGCGACATTCGGATGACGCAGTTGGGCCGCGGCGCGGGCCTCGCGCAGGAAACGCTGCTGCGCGATTTCGCTCTCGAGAAATTTCGCGTTGATCACCTTGAGCGCGACGTTCACCCGCAGGTTGGTATCGAACGCCTTGTAGGTGATGCCCATCGCGCCCCGGCCGAGCTCGAAAAGCGAACCGTCCTCGCGAGTCAGCACCTCATAATGATCGAAAGCAATTTTCTCGGCCATCGGGAAAGACCGGATTATATCGCCCGATTCTTCGAGGGCGCTATCGGATAAAGACGATCTTGTTGCACGCGATCTGCTGCCAGATACTGCCCGCTGCTGCCATGCCCGCCAAACTTCGGATCACGCCGCTCGCTGGTGAGCCGTTCGAACTTACGATCGGCAACACCGCCACCATCGGGCGGACGAGCGACAACACGGTCTGCCTGAGCGGCAGTCCGCTCGTCTCACGCCAGCACGCGCTCCTTCGCTGTCACGATGGTTATCAATATCAGATTATCGATCTTGGCAGCCGCAACGGCACGCTGGTGAACGACCAGCGCGTCGTGATGCCGATGACACTCGCCCCCGGTGCGCGCATCTTGATCGCGCGAAACGAACTCGTTTTCGAGCAAATCGAAGACGATTTTTCCAACGCCCATCTCGAGGTCACACTGGCCGGCTCGATGGCCGGCGTCGCCTCCGCCATCCGGCCGGTGGCATTGTTAGTCTGCGACATTCGCGGCTTCAGCAGCATGGCGGAAAAGATTTCCAGCTCCCATCTCGCGCAGCAACTCGGCGTCTGGTTTCGCGAAGCCGGCAACCTCGTGACGAAGAGTGGTGGAACGATCGATAAATTCATCGGCGACGCGCTCCTTGCCTACTGGAGCGAAGGGGAGGAAGGAATCGATTGTGCGGCAACGCTCCGGATCGCGCGCGATCTCCTTACCCTCGCGGGCACAATCAAGTGGGCCAACGGCGAGGCGTTTCAGGTCGGGATCGCGCTTCATTTTGGCTCGGTCACCTGCGGCAACGTCGGGCTCGACGCGCAGCGCGACGCGACCATCATCGGCGACGTGGTCAACACCGTTTTCCGCCTCGAATCGGTGATGAAGGAACTGAATCAGGCGGTGCTGCTCTCGGCCGATTTCGGCGATCGTCTGCCGCCGGGTGAAAAATTGGTTGATTTGGGCGAGCGAAAATTGAAGGGCAAACAACAAGCCGTCCGCATCTACGGCCTCGGTTGAGCCGCGAGGTCCGGATGGCTTGCGAGTCGCTCCCAATCTCCGGGTGTGTCGATATCCATGGCGCCTCCGGGGAAATCGACCGTCGCGACATCGTGAGGCCGAGCGACCAGCAGAACTTTGGCGCCCTGTTTGTCGCCTAACGAGAGCAGCTCCGCGAAACACGATCGCCCAAAAACCGCCGGCACGCCCCGCGTGCCGGCATAGGCGGAGGCAACCATCGGTTTCTGCGTTTCCTCCTGCCGCGCGACGAGCTGACGAATCAGGGTTGAATCCACCCGGGGCTGGTCGCAGCCGAGGATCAGGAGTCCGTCGCAGTCTTTTAGTGCCTCCACGCCGGCCCGAATCGACGTGCCCATTCCGCGTCGCCACGATTCGTTAGGCAAAATGATGACGGCCAGGTCGCGCAACTCAGGGGCGATTTTGTCGCGGTCGGGTCCGACGACGACCGCGACCGGCGCGCAACCCGCCTCGAGCGCCGCCCGGGCGGCGCGCCTAACGAGACTCTGGCCGCCGTAGCGCAAGAGTTGCTTCGGTCGCCCGAGCCGGGCCGACCCGCCGGCGGCGAGGACGACGGCCCCGATCTTCACGTCAGCACCGCGGCACACTCGATCGCGCGATGAATCGGAATTCTTCGGTCGCGCAACGACGCGCCGGGCGCCGCCGCGAAAGTTGCCTGGATTTCCGCCACGACGGCGAGAGCGATTTCTTCGGGGGACTCCGCGCCGAGGTCGAGTCCGGCGGGAGAAAACAATTCCGAGCGCGCGATCACGCCGGCCTCGAGCAGGGTGTGCAGGAGTTGATCGCGCCGGCGGCGCGGACCGAGGAGCGCGAGGTAAGGCAGCCCGAGCGGCAGCAGCTTCTCGAGCGCGGCGTAGTCGCGCCCGTAGTTGTGCGTCTTCACGACCGCCGCCGTCCATTCGTCGGATTCGTTAGGCAAAGAAGAAGCCTCCTCGGCTTCGAACAGCTGCCAGCCCAGAATTTCCGCCAGCCCGCGGAGCGGTGCGCTGTCCGGCCCTGCGCCGATGAGGAGGAGTTGTAACGGGGGCCGGATCGTCTGCAGAAACGCGCCAGCCGGTGCGTCGTCCGGCGAGGACACGATCCTGCTGCCTAACGAGGTATTGCCTTCGAAAATGGTCTCGATTCTGCAGGCGCGCCGCGCGCCTTGCGCGGCGGCCAGCTGATCGAGCAATTCCGGTCGCACCCGCTCGACAAAAACGTCGATCGTTCCGTCGCAGCCGTAACGCAACCGGGTGTCGAAGCTGAGGAGGATGGGGACGCCGGTTGTCATCACCTCCCGCGCGCGAAGCGCCACTTCGTCCTCGAGACAGCCCCCGCTCAACGCTCCAACCGTGCCGCCGCCCGAGGCGATCAGCATCCGCGCGCCCGGCCGGCGATAACTGGAACCGCGTGCCCTAACGAGTGTGGCGAGAGCGAACGGTTCGCCGCGATGCCGCTCGAATTCAGCGAGGATGTCGTGGATTTCCTTCATCTCTTGTCATGCGAGCGCAGTCGCGGGATCCTGGGAGGCGCCAAAGGCAAAGGAGCTGCGTGTTTCCCCGCGGGATCTTTCGACTCCACTGCGCTCCGCTCAGGATGACACGGCTCGAGTTCCTCGGACATCGTCTTTTCTCCGCACCGAGGGTCGTGTCTGGTTCCTTGGATTTGGAATGCCAACGCGTTTCGAAGGAATGAGCGGGTGAGGGGAATCGAACCCCCGTATGCAGCTTGGGAAGCTGCCGTTCTACCATTGAACTACACCCGCGAAAGGATTTTCAAATTTCGATCGGGATTGGCGATTGGCAAGCCGCGGAAATTTACTGCCAGGAAATAACGTCGTCGGAGCCGGTAAAGTTGCCGCTCAGCCCAAGGCTTCCGTCCTTCCCCAGCGACCATGCGATCACGCCTTGGCGGATCGGACTGGAGCCAGCGCCCCCGCTGGCGCCATAAGGATTGTTAATTTGGCCGTCGTAGTTTCCGTCGATCGCGACGGCGTAAGGCTTTCCCCAAGGATCAAAGTATTGGCCGTCGCGACCGATTCCCGATCGGGGACTAGCCGGGTCTTTGACGTCAGGAGGCGAGATGAAGATGATGTTTCGCGGATTAACGGTCGCATTCAGGCCGCGCAGGATTGTGAAGAGAGCATTATTGGCATCGCCGCTTCCGCCGACCGTCACATCTGCTGTGCCCGCAGCGAGAGGGTAGGTGCCGTATTCCGTATAAAAGGCATTCACCGCGGTCACGATTTGCGTCACGTCATTCCTGGCCTGCGTTCGTTTCGCCTGGTCCTGCACGCCTTTGAAAGCGGGGAAAAGCAGCGCCGTCAGGATGGCGATGACCGTGATGACCACGAGCAGCTCGATCAAAGTGAAGCCGTTCCGAACTTTCGGATTTTGCCTCACGTCCATTTTTGCATCTGCTCGGGGAAGGGACATTGCGCGCAGTCGGAGTCGTCTTGCAAGCAAAAGTCTTCGTAGATCT
>DATMNS010000183.1:0-4363 GCA_035568735.1 Chthoniobacterales bacterium
AGATAACCTAACGAACGAGCATTACGCGGAGGTATTTGGTTTTCCGGCTTTGGGTCGGGCGGCGTACGGAGGGTTCCGCGTATCCTTCTAGCGGTGGATGGGCGCTCGCCGCCCGCTCAGGGAAGAACGATTGTCGGAAGCGATACTCGCGGAGCGTTCGCGAAAAAAGTGTTTCGGTAGAGCAACTCCGTCCCCCAATAGACTTCAATATAATAGGGGTCCCCCCGCATCGGCACATTGGAAAAATAGTAATAACCTCCCGGGTTGGTCATCGCAGGCGAGCTGCGTCCGACGGAGGGGTGGACGAGTGAGACGGTGACGCCCGGCACCGGTTGGCCCGTCGACCGATAGACGTAACCTTCGACGAGCGCGACGGGGGCAGTTTGCGCGGGCGCGGAAGTGGCGACGAACAAAATCGCGCCGAGAAAAAATGCACCAGCGAGGGAATGAGAAAGCGATTTCATTAGTTAAAAGTCGTCTTTGCGTCGAGCGGCGGCAGCGCAGCATTCGGCGGCGGAGCCACGATGGTGCCGACAGCCGGCTTGGCTGCTACCGCCTCGAAAGCCATCTTTGGGAGCGCCAAGACGCCGCCCTTACTTTTCGAAGCATCGAGTGTGAAACGCCTCGATTCCGGTTTGCAGCCTGCCGCCTGCACGACGACCTCCACTCGCCGCACGTCGGGATAAACGATCAGGTTGAAGTTCCCGTCGGAGTCGGGCGCAACTGTGCTCCACTCGGGCGACGTCACGTGGATTGTCACACCCGACGGATCGGCGCCGTCCACTTTACCCTGTAGCGTGACGGGATTAATTTTGGGCGAATAAAACATCCCCACCAGAATGAAAGCCAGCCCGATGATGAACAGCCCCAGTGCGGGATAACGCGTTTGAATTCTGAGCAGCTTCTGAAACTGGAGCGAGACGGCTTCATCCGGCCCGGCCTGCTGGAGTGTGATCGCCCCTTTGTAAAGCAGGCAGATTCCGCCTACGACCATCACAAGGCCGCAAACGGCGCTGCTTACAACCGTCCAATCGAGCGTCGTCATGGCGAGAATGAATCCATCGCCAGAGTTCATAGCGGATTCGGCCTCCGGCTGGCAATATTATTTCTTGCGGTCATGATCGTTGCTTGAAGCGCGCGGCGACCGTGGTTAGTCAACAGGGGGTGAGTCCGCTGCTTTATCTTCTTCTCGGCCTAACGGGCGGCGGACTGCTCGCCACTCTCGGGTTTCTGCTCGTGCGGCGCGGACCGCAGATCGATCCGATTTTGTCAGGCAAGATCGAGGCGTTTCGCGAGGCGCAGGAGCGCGACGAGCGGTCGCGGGAAGAGGAGGCCGCGCGTCTGCGCGAAGAAACATCGCGGGCGGCGAAAGCGCAGCGCGAGGAGTTAAGCACGGCCATGAGAACTCTCGGCGAGACGAATCTCAAATCGATCGCGGAGATCGGCGCGATTTTGAAAAGCCAGCTTGAAACCGTCGCAACACAGACTGGCAAGCTGACCCAATCAAACGAAGCACGTCTCGAGAGTTTGCGCTCGGTGGTCGACCTGCGTTTGAAGCAGCTGCAGGAAGACAACGCGCAACAGATCGAGAAAATGCGCGCGACGGTCGACGAGAAACTGCAAGGGACGCTGGAGAAGCGGCTTGGCGAATCGTTTCAGATGGTGAGCGAACGCCTCGAGCGCGTGCACCAGGGGCTCGGCGCGATGCAGCAGCTGGCGAGCGACGTCGGAGGGTTGCAGCGCGTCCTGACGAATGTGAAAACGCGCGGCGGCTGGGGCGAAGTCCAACTCGGGGCGTTGCTCGAGGAGGTGCTGGCTCCGGAACAATTCGCCCGCAACGTCCGGACACGCGAAGGCAGCGGCGAGAACGTCGAGTTCGCGATCCGTTTACCCGGGAACGAAAACGGTGTGCCGGTCTGGCTGCCGATCGACGCGAAATTTCCGGTGGAGGATCACCAGCGCCTGATCGCGGCACAGGAAAGCGCCGATCCGATCGCGACCGAACAGGCGATGAAAAATCTCGAGACGCAATTGCGGAAAAGCGCGAAAGACATTTGCGCGAAATACATCAACCCGCCGCAGACGACGAACTTCGCCCTCATGTTTCTGCCGACCGAGGGACTCTTTGCGGAAGCGATCCGGCGGATCGGACTGGTCGAGCAGGTGCGGCGGGAAAGCAAAGTGATCTTCGCCGGACCGACCACACTGGCGGCGTTGCTCAACAGCCTGCAGATGGGATTCCGCACGCTCGCGATCCAGAAGAGCTCCAGCGAAGTCTGGAGCCTGCTGGCCACGGTGCGGACCGAGTTCGGAAAATTTGGCGGCCTGCTCGATGGCGTGAAGAAGAAACTGGAACAAGCCTCGAACCAGATCGAGGACATGGCGCGCAAGTCGCGCACGATCGAAAAGCGCCTAAACCGGGTCGAGGAGTTGCCCTCGCATCCGGAGCCGCTGCTGCCGGACTTGTTGCCTAACGAGGAGACGGAAGGGGAGGAATAGGCGGGCCGTCACGCCGCGTTCCGCACCGCGAAACGGCTACAGGAGCGCGCCCCACTTTGACTTGTCCTTGAGCATGATCTCGCGCAGCAGCCGAATCGGCGGCGCGCCGTGGGTCAACAGCTCGTTGTGGAACTTCTCGAGCGAAAAATTCGCGCCTTCCTGCGCTTTGTAATCGTCGCGCAGCTTGAGAATCTGGAGCTTGCCTAACGTGTAGTTCAGGTAGCCCGGGTCAAACGTTCCGCGCATCGCTTCGGACATCGACGGTTTCTCTTCGTAGTAGCAGTTCTCATGGAAAAACTTCGCCGCATCGGCGACCGACATTCCCTGGGTGTGCATCTTGATTGAGACGCAGAGCCGGCAGAGTCGAAGCAGCGCCTCGTCCGCCTGCGCCATGCGATACTTCGCGGCGCGCACCTTTTGTTCCGGAGTCGGGTTCGGCGCGCTCCCGAAGCCTTCGTCGAGCATCATTTTCTCGCAGTAATGCGCCCAGCCTTCGATAAAAGCGTAGTTCCCGAAAATCTTTTCGACCTGGGTCGCCGGCGAAGCATTCAGGTGCAGGAACTGCACGTAATGCCCGGGATAGGCCTCGTGAATGGAGACGATGTCGGTGGTGTAAAAGTTAAATGAGGTCAGCCATTCGTTCTTCTGCTGCTCGGTCCAATTATCCTCAACCGGCGTGATGTAGTAATAGGCCTGCGTCGCTTTTTTCTCGAACGGCCCCGGTGTGTCCATCGAGGCGAAGGTCGTTGCGCGAGCGAACTGCGGCGTCGCCAGCACAGTCGCGCGGACATCGGACGGGATCGCGACAATGTGATGGTCGACTACCCATTGCCGAATTTGGTCGAGGTCTTTCGCCACGTCGGTCACCAACTCGCCCGGTTGCGGATGTTCGCTTTGGATCTGCTTGAAGACGTCGATCGGTTTTTTCCCCGGATCGATGATCTTGGCGGCGGCGACGAAAATATCCTGCTCCTCTTTCAAGCGCTGCAGTCCGATGGCAAGGATTTTGTCTGGCGGCAGGTCGACCAGCCCCGTGCCGGCCAGCATCTGCTGATATTTTTTCGCACCCAAAGCGAAGTCTGCGGTCGCTTTCGGCAGCCGCTCTCTCGTCAGCCAGCTCGCGAAATCGCGCAGCGCGGCGGCCGCCTTCTTGTTCGAATCCTGGAACGCCGCCATGAGCGATTCGTCTTTCACGTCCTTGAGCGCTGCCGTCAGATCCTTCTCCAGGAAATCAGCCGAGCCATTCGCAATCTGGATCGCAAGCTCGACATAGGGTTTGGGCAGGACCGGCAGCAGATTCGTCTTGGCGGCGGTCATGATGTTGGCTGCCTGGTCCTCGATCGTGACGATGTCGCGCACCCGGTCCTCCAAAGGCTTGAAATCCCGCTTGATGTAGATGTTGACGTTGAGCGCGCCCGCGTAAGTCATTGGGTTCTTGTCGAAAACGTCCATGTCGACGATCTTGAAAAGCTCCCCGGCAATCGCGGTTTGCAGAATCCGCCGGTCGATCGCGGCGCCCTTACTCAGCTTGCTCGGGTCGATTTTGGCCAACTGATCTTGGAAGCGTTTCAGGCGTTCTACTTCCGCGTCGATCGCGAGCTGGCTGTAGTCGCCGATCTTGCCGTCATATTGGTGGAAACCGAGCGCGATGCCCTGAAGCGGCCGCGCGGCCAGGTAGCCACCGGTGAAGTCGAGCGCGAGCTTGTCGAAATCAGCGTCCGGCGACGGCGTCTCGGCGGTTTGCGCCCAAATCTTGGTGGCAACGCCCAGGAAAAGCGCGACGAGAAGCGGGCGGAGGCCGGTCAATTTCACGGGCGCAGTTTAAAAGCGGATGGCAGCCTTGTCATGCCTCCCCATTGGCAAA
>DATMNS010000184.1:0-6070 GCA_035568735.1 Chthoniobacterales bacterium
GCCCCGCATCCGTGCCTAATGAGAAGTCACCAATCAGCTCCGCAGCGTCTTCATCCCATGCCGGATGATCCGGTCGATCAGTTGGGGATAAGCCAGACCAGCCTTGCCCGCTGATTGCGCAAAGTCTTCGTCCTCCGCGAGGATGGGATTGGGGTTCGCCTCGATGAAATAAACCTCATTCGCCGCCGTCAGCCGCAAATCGATACGCGCGTAACCGTCGATCGTGAGCAGACGGTAAATGCGCTTACAGGTCTGCTCGATCTGCGCGACGAGCGCCGGCTCGAGTCCCTCGGCGAACTGATTCTGCAAACCCCAGCGTTTGCGATATTCCTCATCCCACTTCGCCCGGTAGGTGGCGATTTTCGGCTCGTCCGGCGGCACTTCACGGAAGACCAGCTCGCGGATCGGGAAGACGGTCAGCCGCAGGTTGCCCATCAGGCTGACGTAGAGTTCACGGCCGGCGATGTATTCCTCGGCGATCACGTCACCGTCGTGTTTCTCGTGAATAAAAGAAACACGCTCCCGGAACTGCTCGTCGGTCTCGACGAAGGAGGCCTGCGCGATGCCGTAGGACGCCTCTTCTTTCACCGGCTTGACCAGGAGTGGAAACTTAAGCTGCCGGGGTCGTGCAATCCGCTGGCCGCGCGGAATGACGACGAAGTTCGGCGTGTGAATGCGATGGTAACTCAGGATCTTTTTCGAGATGCCCTTGTGTTTGCAAAGCACCAGACCGGTCGCACCGCAGCCGGTAAAGGGCACGCCTTGCATCTCGAGAAAGGAAACGATGTTCTGGTCGAAGCCGCGGTTGTTCTTGAACTGGTCGGCGAGGTTAAAAAGAGCATCGGGCGCAAAGGTCGCCAGTTTTTGCTGCAAGAGATCGAGGTCGTCGAAAATGGCAAGATGCTCTGTCGAGTAGCCGAGCGCGCGGAGCGCGGCCAGGACGTTCGCTTCGGTTTTCCAATCCTCCGTTTTCAACTCCGCGCTCAGGTCCTGGTCGATCGTTGTCGGACCGATGGCGTCGAAAAGGGCGAGGACTTTAAGTTTCTTTTTCACCGTTACTTGGTGCGCTTGAACTTGCCGGTGAAAAGATAATTCATCACCAGCGTCGTGATGAAGGAGGTGACGCGAAAATCCTGCTCCGGATCGTCGTTCAGCACATGGAGCCCGAGCTGGTCACAGCGATCGATCAGTCGGGCGAGGAGTTTGTTCACCCGGAATTTTCTCTCCTTCGTCCATTGGCAGACCGAGTTCAACAGTCGTCGTCGACGCCGGCGCAGATACGCGCTGGCCGTAATCCGTCCCGGTCCGGCGGCCGCGGCGAAGAGCAGTCGCAGATCGGCGTCGTAGAAATCCGGATAGGTATCTTCGTAGAGTTTGCGCTTGCGCGCGTAGTAGGTCTTGAGCTTGAGGTTCAGACAATCGTAGTCAGCCACGCGATAATCCGGGAGATGCAGCGGCGGATTCCCGGCGAGCGAGCGCATGAGTTCATCGACGTATTCGAGTTTTTGCAGCGCTTTCCAGCCCGTGTAACGCTTGCGCCAGTCGAGCCCCGGCGTGAGCCAGACCGCGAAGGTCTCGGCGAAATCTTCGTCCGGATGACTCTGCGCATACCAGTCGTCGAGATTCACCACGTAACTGCGGCTGAACGGGCGCGGCTGGTAGAAATCCGGCGTCTCGTCGCGTGACGTCCGCCCGAAAGTCAGCCGCCATTTTTTCTTGCGCGGCAGGTGGTAGGCGTAGCTGTAGGCGTGCGCGGCCTCGTGGCGCATGAGTTTCATGAACCACTCGGCCGTCCCGCCCTCCACCTCGAGCATCATTGTCTTCTCGAGCGCGCGCAGCCGCTCGTGAACGAGAAAAAACGGGATGAAGATCGCCGGGATGCCGACCGGCACGAACCATTCATCGCCGATGTGACAGGGCGGACGCAACACCAGCCCGCGCGCCAAAAGTTCGTCGTAAAGCTGGCGGATGAGCGGCTCGAGTGCCGTTCCTTCAAGTCGCAAACCGAGCTTGGAAATGCGGCGTTCGAGCAATTCCTGATCGTTCAATGATGCCCAATCAGCCGCTTCCATTTCGCGCACGTTATCAGTCCGCGCCGGGTGCTGTCACGCCTTCCCGCCGGCCGGGGAGCGCACTGCCTGCCCGCCGTGGTGGGCGACTCGTCCAGCGCCTGCGGGAGCGATGACGCCCTCGCCATCGCGAATTTTCAAAAGACTTCAATCTGAATGAAAAGGGCTAAACAAAAACGTTCTCAAAGGCATGGCATCGTGAGCGGCTCATGATAAACGAATGAAACCGCTTGACGTTTTCCGACATGGACAGCATGCTGTCCATGTGAAGTCTATTACCTATACGGCGGCCCGAGAGAACCTCGCGAGCACGATCAATCGAGTTTGCGAGGACCATGCGCCAGTCGTGATTACAAGAAATCGCGACCAAGCGGTGGTGATGCTTTCTCTGGCAGAGTATGAGTCACTTCAGGAAACGGCCTACCTGCTCCGCTCACCGAAGAATGCCAGGCGGTTGCTGGCCGCGGTTGATACTTTGCAAAGAGGCAGAGGAATTAAACGCAAGCTCAAGCTCGACGTGTGAATCTCGTTTTCGCCCCGCAAGCGTGGGACGATTATCTTTATTGGCAAAAGACCGATCCGCAGACGATTTCGCGAATCAACCTTCTCATCAAAGAAATCGCGCGAGATCCATGTGGCGGGATCGGCAAACCTGAACCGCTGAAGCATGCGCTCCAGGGTTATTGGTCGCGGCGAATCACTTCCGAGCACCGCATCGTTTACAAGAAGGCTCGCGATCAAATTCTCATCGCACAGCTGCGGTATCACTATCGATGAATTGGATGCGCCGGAGATCCTTCAAGCTCCTGCAATGCCTTAAGAAGCGGCAATTCGATCTCGCTCTGCTTCGGGAAACTCATCACCTTGAACTTCGTCGATGGGTTCACTGCGGAGGTGTTTCCGCGCCCGAAACATTACCTCTTGAGTCCAGTCAATTTTTTCCCGCTCGCAATACTGCAAGAGGTCTATGACAAGGCTGGCGACCGCATCTTCTGGCGCCTCGGTCAGGTTGACCATATCCACTATTTCCTGCATCACCCGGTCTCCCTCCGGCATGTCAGCGAGAATCTCAGGATCGGATCTCAATACGTGAGCTTTCAGCGCCAGTTCGGCAGCCGCAGCTCCTTCCTCCGGTTCTTTGACGCGGGCGCTTTTTCTTGTGCTCGAAGACGCGCGAAGGGTTTTCGCGGTGGAGTATTTCGGCATGGTGATCTTTAACATGTGACGGTTTCGAAGGCCACGCATTTTGGCTCCGGCACTTCGTCCAGATCCCGTCCGGATTTTGAACTCGCCGAACCGAACCGCTACCTGCGCTAAAGCACAAATTTCGACGCCAATGTCGCGAACCACAGACAAAACTCGACAGCAGCGGCGTCTCTTGTTTGAATCCAAGCGCGCCTGACGGTGCATCTCAACCTTGCCAGTCGTATGTTTACCGACCTTCGTTTTGCTCTGCGACAGCTCTTCAAATCGCCCGGCTTTACGCTCCTGGCGGTCATCACGCTCACGCTCGGGATTGGATTGAACACGGCGATCTTTAGCCTGATCAACGATCTCTTTCTGCGCGGTCTTCCTTTCCAGGATCCGGACCGGCTCGTTGATTTTTATTCCGGGACAAAAACCGCCCAGGCCCTGGAATGGCCCCTTTCCCTGCCGCGCTTTCAACTCTATCGCCAGGGGCAGACGCTCTTTGACGGCTTCGCGGCCGATAACGGCGTGGCCGTCACGCTGACCGGCCTGGGTGATCCGGTGCAGATCGGCGCTTTCCGGGTGACCGCGAATTATTTCGACGTCCTCGGGGTGCGGCCGATGCGCGGGCGGACTTTTTTGCCTGACGAAGAGGAAGGCGCCGATGTCGCCATTGTCTCGGAGCATTTCTGGCAGAGCCGATTGGGCGGCGATCCGAACGTCCTCGGGCGTAGCATCACGCTCGACGGCCTGGCGCACACCATCGTGGGCGTTATCCCCAACATGCCGGTGCCGTGGGTCGGGCCGAATGCCAACGAGGTCTGGACGACCAAACCGTTCGTCATTCCCGGCTTCTCCCACGAACGCATGATGCGCGGGACGGCTTTTCTTCGCACGGTGGGAAGATTGAAACCTGGCCTGACGATCGAGCAGGCCCGGGCCGCTTTGCCTGCCCTGGAGCAAAGTTACCGCGCACAGAACCCGGGCAAAATCGATGCCGACCTGAAGACGCGGATTGCGGCTCTGCCGGAAGACGCGACCGGCAAGTTGCGACCGGCCTTCGCCACCCTCTTCGCCGCCGTCAGCTTTGTCCTCCTGATCGCCTGCAGTAACGTCGCCAATCTGCTCCTCGTCCGGTTCAGCGGGCGACGCCGGGAGATCGCGCTCCGCATGGCGCTCGGGGCTTCACGCACCAGCGTGTTGCGTCTTTTCATTCTCGAAAGTCTGCTTGTCAGCGCGCTCGCGGGTTCGTTAGGTGCACTCCTCGCCTGGCAACTCATTCCGCTGGTCCCGAAAATCACGACCAATTTTCTCCCGCTCGAAACCGGCGGGGTGAGCATCTCGCTGCCCGTGCTCGGTTTCACCGTTGCTCTCTCGCTCCTCACCGGCCTCGCGATGGGATTCTATCCGGCCTGGCAAAGCTCGCGCGCTGACCTGGTCGATGGTCTCAAGGAAGGAGGTCGCGGCGCGAGCGGGAGCCTGCGCCAGCAACGTTTCCGCAGAATCCTGGTCGGAGCCCAGGTCGCGCTTTCCGTCGCGTTGCTCGCCAGCGCCGCCTTGCTCATCGCCAGCTTCGTTAGGCTGAGTCGGCAGCCGCTCGGTTTCCGGCCCGATCGTCTCTGGGTGGCGTTTCTCACCTTTCCGCAGACGCGTTATCCCGATGAGGCCTCGCGCGCCCGTTTCGCGGACCGGGTGCAGGAGGCGTTGCGCGTTATCCCAGGTTTCGAAAGCGCGACGGCGAGCGGAGATTTTCCGCTCGCCGGCGGCAACGGCGCCACGCTTTATACCCGGCCCGAAGGCAACGTCCTCCCGGTCCCGGAACGCGCCTCCGCTCCCTCGCACGATGTTATGCCGGGATACTTTCACACCTGGGGAATTCCGATTCTGGCCGGCCGCGACTTCAATGCCCACGACCTCGCAGGGCAGCCCAATGTGATGCTGATCAGCCAGGCGGGCGCGCGCAAAGTTTTCGGGCACGAAAACCCGGTCGGCAAAACCTTGCTGGTGACGAGCGCGAGCACGCCGGCGGAAATCGTCGGCGTGGTGGGCGACGTGCGTTCCGGGAAAATCGGTCAGCCTAACGAAATGGAATTTTACCGGCCCTGGGCGCAGGAAAATTTTCCCTTCATGAGCATCACGGTGCAGAGCCCGATGAAGACCGCCGCTGTCACTCATCTCGTGCAACGGGCCTTGACGCAGATCGACCCGACGATGGCGCTCGCCCTGCCGCAATCGATGGATGAGGTCGTCAGGCAGGCGCTCGGGGAGGCGCGCCTCATGATGCTGTTGCTCGGCATTTTTGCGGGCGTGGCGTTGTTGCTTGCGACCGTCGGGATCTACGGCGCCGTCGCCTACACCGTCGCACAACGGACCGGCGAGATCGGCGTGCGCATGGCCCTCGGCGCGCAAACGCTCGACGTCGTGCGTCTCGTTGTCGGCCAGGGAATGAAACCGGTTTTCTTTGGTTTGATCATCGGCCTCGCCGCGGCTCTCGCGCTTGGTCGCCTGATCGCGGCCCAGCTTTACGAGGTCTCGGCGCACAGTCCGTTCCTTCTCGGAGGAACGCTTGCGATTCTTGGCCTGGCCGCGCTTCTCGCCTGTCTCTTCCCCGCCCGCCGCGCGAGCCGGCTCAATCCCGTGATCGCATTGCGGACGGAGTGAGTTCATGAACGACTCGGCTTCCCGCTCGGGAGCTGCAACCGAGCCTGGAGATCCGGCGTTCCAACAGCTCCTGGTCGCTTAACGATGCCCGATCGATTGCTTTACCGGCTTACTCGCGCGAGCGCTGCGCGCGTCAAGGGCAGATAAGGATC
>DATMNS010000185.1:0-4278 GCA_035568735.1 Chthoniobacterales bacterium
CCGCTGAAAGTGACGTGGACAAACGGCCGCCATTTCGGCCGCTTCGGCTTGCGAATGAGGGTCATGTGCGCCTCATGCGGCAGCCGGTTGCCCTTGCGCGTGTTGCACGGGATGCAGGAGCAGACCACGTTTTCCCAGGTCGTTAGGCCGCCTTTGTCGCGGGGCAGGACGTGATCGAGATTCAGGTCGCTGCGCTCGTATACCTTCCCGCAATACTGGCAGGTGTTGTTGTCCCGCTCGAAGACGTTGTGCCGGGTGAATTTCACTTCCTTCTTCGGGAGTCGATCGAAGAGCAGGAGCACAATCACCCGTGGCACCCGGATCTTCCACGAGATCGTCGTGACCATCTCGTGCTCAGCCTCGGGCGCTGTAAGAGAGACGTCGAGCCAGCTCGCGAAATCGTGGGTCGCAAAATTATTCTGCTGATCGGCCGAGACGACCTGGGCGTGCCCCTGATAAAGGAGCGCAAAAGCACGACGCGCCGAGCAGATATTCACCGCCTGCCAGAGGCGATTGAGCACCAGGACCTGACTGTTAAGTAGGGTGTGCAGAGTTTGCTTCGCGCGGCCTAACCAATTCCGCCTGCTCGATGTGGCGCGAAATTATCACCCGGAAATTTCGTTGTCAACGTAACGAACTCGTGACGACCGCCGAGGCTCGGGCCGGCAATCGATCGGCTCTTTCGCCTCCGCTCGGATGAAAGGCGGTTGCATCCGGCCGATTCAAACGCAGCTTTCTCGTTCTTCATTCATCACATTATGCGCATTCCTTCACGCCTCGCCGCTTCACTCCTTCTCCTGGCCGTCGTTCTCCTGCCGCTCCGTTTCGCCGCCGGCCAGAAGCTCCCGGAAACCACGCGTCTCCTGCGGTTTCCCGCGACCAACGGTGAGCAGATTGTCTTTTGCTATGCGGGCGAACTCTACACCGTCCCGAAAGAGGGCGGCGTCGCCCGCCGCCTGACGAGTGGTCCCGGCTACAGCTCTTTCCCGCGCTTCTCAGCCGATGGCAAGCAGCTCGCCTTCACTTCCCAGTATGACGGCAATACCGAGGTTTACGTCATGCCCGGCGATGGCGGCGTGCCGAAGCGCCTCACCACCAGCGCGACCCTCGGCCGGGACGATATTTCCGACCGGATGGGACCAAACAACCTCGTCATGACCTGGGAAAACACGAGGCCGTTCGTCGTTTTTCGTTCCCGGATGAAGTCGTTCGATTCCTTCATCGGCGAGCTCAACACCGTCGGCCTCGATGCCGAGTTGCCCCAGCAATTGCCCGTGCCGCGCGGCGGTTTTGTCTCCTTCTCACCGGACGATTCGAAGATGGCGTTCAACCGCATCTTTCGCGAATTCCGCACCTGGAAACATTACCGCGGCGGAATGGCGGACGACGTCTGGATTTACGACTTCAAGACCGGTGCGACCGAGAATCTGACGAACGATCCAGCCCAGGATATCTGCCCGATGTGGGGTCCCGATAATCACATTTATTTCGTCTCGGATCGCGACGGCCGAATGAATCTTTTCTCGATCGACCTCGCGAACAAAGAAACGAAGCAGCTGACCACCTTCAAGGATTTCGACATCAAGTTCCCGTCGATCGGCAAAGGCGCAATCGTCTTCGAACAGGCCGGCTACATCTGGCGCTACGATCTGGGCAGCGGGCAGTGCGCGCCGGTGCCGATTGAGATCAAGGAAGACCTCGCCTCCGGGCGCTCAGCCCTGGTTGACGCGTCGAAGCACATCGAATCCGTCAGCCTCGCGCCGGATGGCCAGCGCGTGATCGCGGTTGCCCGCGCCGATCTCTTTTCCGTCCCGGCCAAGGACGGCACCCCGCGCAATCTGACGAAAACCTCCAACGCGCACGAACGCGACGCCGTCTGGTCGCCCGACGGGAAGTGGATCGCCTACAATTCCGATATAACCGGCGAGAACGAGCTCTATGTCCGTGCGCAGGACGGCAAAGGCCAGCCCCAGCAAGTGACCAAGGGCGCCGACACTTACTATTATGCGATGCTCTGGTCGCCCGACAGCAAGAAGCTGCTCTGGAGCGATCGCCTGCAAAGATTGCGTTACGTGGATGTCGCGAGCAAAGCAGTCACCCAGGTCGACCAGGACAAATATGGCGAAGTCGGGTCCTATGATTGGTCGCCCGACAGTCAGTGGATTGCCTGGTCCCGGCCGGAGGACAATGGGCTCTCCAAGGTCTATCTCTATTCCACCGCCAGCAAAAAGACCGTGCCCGTGACCGACGATTGGTATTCCGCCGGCCAATCCAAGTTTAGCGACGATGGGAAGTATCTCCTTTTTACTTCGAGTCGCGACTTCAAGCCCATTTTCGGCGAGGAAGATTTTGCCGATGTCTATCGCGACATGGAGCGCATCTATCTCGTGACTCTGGCCAGGGAGACGGAATCCCCGCTCGCCCCGCGCAGCGACGAGGTGGGCAAGGCCGAGAAGAAAGGCAAGGACGCCGAGGAAAAGAAACCCGACGATGCTGCCAAAAAGAAGGACGGCAAAGACGAGAAGAAGAAACCGGTGGTGGTCAAGGTCGATCCCGATGGCCTGGGGAATCGGATCGATGCCTTCAGCATTGCGCCGGGTAACTACACAGATCTGCGGATGGTCGATGACCGTCTTTTCTACCTGCGGCGCACAGTCGCCGATGACAAGGACGACGATAATGAGGAGGGCGGCGGCCAGGATCGCAATGCGCACCTTTGTGCCTACAGCCTGGAAGACCGCAAAGAGACCGTTCTCGGGGACGTCAACAGCTATGAGATAACGGCCGACGGCAAGAAGATGCTGGTCAAGATCAAGAAGGATTACGCCATCATCGATCTGCCAAAAGACAAGCTCGAGACCAAGGATCACGAGCTCAAGCTCGCCGGCCTCGACATGCAGCTCGATCGGCACGCCGAGTGGAACCAAATCTATTTCGAAGCCTGGCGGCAGATGCGCGACTTCTTCTATTCGCCAACCATGAATGGCGTCGATTGGAAGGCCATGCGTGACAAATATGCCGCTCTTCTTCCCTTCGTGAACCATCGCAACGATCTTACCTATCTCATCGGTGAGCTGATCGGTGAATTGAATAACGGTCACGCCTATGTCGCGGGCGGCGAACGCCCTGAGACTCCGCGGATCAAGCTCGGATTACTCGGCGCCGAGTTTTCCCGTGACGCGGCCACCCGCGCTTATCGCATCGACCGCATCTTGCCCGGCGAGAATTGGGAGGACGACACGAAGTCGCCGCTCACCGCGATCGGCCTCAACGTCAAGGTTGGCGATTACATCCTTGCCATCAACGGCACGCCGGTCGCTTCCCTGCCGAACATTTACGACGCCCTCATCGGGACCGCCGGCAAGCAGGTCATTTTGCGGATCAACTCCCAGCCTAACGACCAAGGGGCGCGCGATATTACAGTGGTCCCGATCGACGACGAGTCGCCTCTTTATTACCTGGCCTGGGTCCGGAAGAACATCGATTACGTGAACCGGAAAACCGGCGGGCAGGTCGGCTACGTCCACATTCCCGATATGGGCCAGCCCGGCTTGAACCAGTTCACCAAGCTTTACTTCCCACAGATTCGCAAGAAAGGACTCATCGTCGACGTGCGCGGCAACGGCGGCGGCTTCGTCTCGCCCCTCGTCATCGACAAACTCCGCCGCGCCCTGGTCATGGTCGAAATGTCGCGCAACGGTGTGGGGCGGACCGATCCGCCTAACACTTTCCTCGGTCCAATGGCCACGCTGATCAACGAGTTCTCCGCCTCGGACGGCGATATTTTCCCGTTCCGTTTCAAGACACTCGGTCTGGGAAAATTGATCGGCAAGCGCACCTGGGGCGGCGTCATCGGCATCCGCAACCCGCTTCCGCTCGCCGATGGCGGCCAGCTCTTTAAGCCGGAGTTCGCGCCCTATTCGAAAGACGGCAAGGGCTGGGTCATTGAAAGTCACGGCGTCGATCCCGACATTGTGGTCGATAACGATCCGGCGAAGGAGTTTCGCGGCGAAGATCAGCAACTGGATCGCGGGATCGAGGAGGTCCAGACCGAGATGAAGACCAAGGCTTATGAGTTGCCGCCCATCCCGCCCTTCCCAAATCGTAACCCGGCAAATGGCGGATCGAGTAGCACAAATCCCTAGTGACAAAAAAGATGTTTTTGCCGAATCAGAAAGTCGTTTGCGTGAACGGTCACTTTCCGCTCGGCATTGAGAAGCTCTATGACGAGCTGCCAAAAGAGGGCACGACCTACACCATCCGCGATATCGTTCCGGG
>DATMNS010000186.1:0-2845 GCA_035568735.1 Chthoniobacterales bacterium
TTTTCGATCTGCGCGGCGCAGGGAAGGCTGCTTACCATCGATGATAGGCCGGGTGCCCTTCTTTCACCGCCACAAAGGTTCCGCGGCAAGTCGCACAGATTTTTCCGCCGGCACTGAGCGTTCCCTCGACCGTGGCCCGCGCAGCGGATGAATCGACCACTTTCGCGGAAAGGAAGACCAAATCGCTGGTTGGCGTGGGGCGGAGCAACTTGATCGCGTAATCAGCGGTCACCGTGCAGGGCGGATGATCCTCGCCAGCCTGGCCCATGAGCCAATATGCCGCCGTCCAGTTGCAATGGCAATCGAGCAGCGTGCCGATAATGCCGCCATTCAGGACACCGGGGAACGCCTCGTAGCGCGGCTCCGGTTTCCATTCCGCGACCACTTCGTCGCCCCGCGGGAAGCTGCGGATGCGCAGACCTTCCGCGTTCGCCGGGCCGCAGCCCCAGCAGGCATTGTTCGGCGCGTAGCGCTCTTGCAGGGATGGCGAATCCGGCATCTCGTTAGGCGAGTGCGACGCGGCCATCACCTGGCGCCGTTCGGCGAAACCCCTTTGTAAGGGCGCGCCGCTGGTCCGGTGTAGAGCGAGCGCGGCCGGATCAGGCGGTTGTGATCGTGCTGCTCGACGACATGCGCGCACCAGCCGGCAACGCGGGAGGCGGCAAAAATCGGCGTGTTCAACGCCGGCGGGAATTCCAGCATGGTGAAGACTGGCGCGGCGTAGAGATCGACATTCGCGCAGAGTTGCTTCTCCCGCTCCATCGTCGCTTCGAGCTTTTCGCAAATCGGCACCCACTGCTCCTTGCCGACCCGTTTGCCCAGGTCGCGCCCGATCTCGCGCATGATCGGCACGCGCGAATCGCCCTTTTTGTAAACGCGATGGCCAAAGCCCATAATCTTCGCTTTCCGGGCGAGCGCATCCATCATCCAGCCTTCCGCACGGTCCGGCGTCTTGATCTCGTCGAGCATTTTCATCGACTCTTCGTTCGCTCCGCCGTGCAGCGGTCCCTTGAGCGTGCCACAGGCGCTGGTGACGGCGGCGTACATGTCGGCCAGGGTCGAAGCGGTGACCCGCGCGGCGAAGGTCGAAGCGTTGAATTCGTGATCGGCGTAGAGGATCAAAATCGTGTCCATCATCCTGATCTTCCATGCCTGGGGCACCTCGCCGCTGAGTTTGTAGAAGAGATTGGCCGCCAGCGTCAGGTCCGATCTTTCCGGCAGCGGATTTTCGCCCTGCTGGATGCGATAACCGTCGGTAATGAGAGTGGAGACCTTCGCGATCAAGCGGATGGCCTTGCGGATATTGGCCTGGTGCGAGTGGTCGTTCAGGTCGGGATCGAACGGAGCGAGCATCGACACCCCGGTGCGCAGCATGTCCATGGGATGGGTGTTTTTCGGCATGAGGCGCAGCATCTCCAGGACCTGCCTGGGAAGCGGACGCTCCGCGGCAATGGCGCGGGAGAATTCCTGCCGCTGTTCTGTCGTCGGCAGATCGTCGTGGAGCAGGAGATAAGCGACCTCTTCAAAGCTCGCTTTCTCCGCCATCTCGTGGATGTCGTAGCCGCGATACATCAGACCGGCATTGGGATCGACCCAGCAGATTTCGGTCTCGCCAGCGATCACGCCGGCAAGGCCTGGGCTGTAGGCGGGTTTGGTTTCAGTGCTCATAGACTCTCCTGCGTGCGGTTCATATTCTTAACGTCCAACGTCCAACGTTCAAGGCCTTCGCGAGCAGGCGTTCAACCCCGAAAGCTTTCGGGGTTGGACGTTCTCTTCTCCACATCGGCGTGATATCCCGGCCAGCTTTCTGCCGCCGGATCGTAATCAAGCGTCTCGTAAAGTTCCTGGCGCGTCTGCATCCGATCGAGCCACGCTTCCGCCGAGCCGGTTTCCTTCAAGGCCCGGAAAAAATCGCCGGTCGTTTTCATCGCCACGCGGAAAGCGCTCTGCGGGAAGATAACCATCCGATATCCGAGCTCGCCCAGTTCTCTCACGTTAAGGAGCGGGCTTTTGCCAAACTCCGTCATGTTGGCAAGCAGCGGCACCTTCACTTCCCTGGCGAAATCCCGGAACTCTTCCTTCGTTTGCAATGCTTCCGGGAAGATCGCATCCGCACCGGCGGCGACGTAGGCATTCGCCCGCTGCACCGCACCGTCGAAATTTTCCAGCGCCCGCGAATCGGTCCGCGCGATGACGAGAAAATCGCAATCCCGTTTCGCCGCGACCGCGGCGCGGATTTTCGCCGCCATTTCCTCGGTCTCGACGAGTCGCTTGCCGGCCAGATGCCCGCAGCGCTTCGGAAATTCCTGATCTTCCAGATGGCAGCCAGCCAAACCGGCGCGCTCCAACTCATAGATCGTGCGCCCAACATTTTCGGCGCCGCCGAAACCGGTATCCGCGTCCACAATCGCGGGAATCTTCACCGCGTGGGCGATGAAGCCGGCGAGCGTGGCGACTTCATTCAAAGTCAGCAGCCCGACATCGGGCAAGCCGGCAGTGCAATTCGCCAGCCCCGCGCCACTGATGTAAACGGCGTCGAATCCCGCGCGTTCCACCTGGCGCGCCATGGAGGCGTTTGGCACGCCTGGCAGGGCAACTACGCCCTGCGCAATCAGCTGGCGCAAGCGGCTCGTTATTCCGAGCGAAGTCGAGGAATCCCGCGGCATAGCCAAACAGTTCGTTAGGCTGGCATCTGCGCCAGCTTCATTAATTCGTGAAGGTTGGACGTCTCCTCCAGTTTCCAACCCGCCGCCAAAATTTTCCCGGCGCCCTCCTCGCCCAGTTCCGGGACGACCAGCGCGTTGAACTTTCCTTCCAGTTGCCGGTCGCTCACCGGGTTGAAGGC
>DATMNS010000187.1:0-6515 GCA_035568735.1 Chthoniobacterales bacterium
GATTGCCCGGTATCTGATTAACGATAAAGTTTCGGCGCTCATGGCTTCACCCGTCCGTATTCTCACCGCCGTTCCGATTTGCGATGGCCACGACAGCGCGATCAACACCATCAATCTCGAGTTCATTCGGCACGGGATCGAGGTCGTTTATCTCGGCTATCATCGCTCGGTCGAAGACATCGTGCGGACCGCGATCCAGGAGGACGTTGGCGCGGTTGGGATCTCGAGCTACAACGGCGGACATGTCGAATTTTTCTCCGAAGTGGCGCGCGCGTTGCGCAAACAGGGCGCGGACGACATCAAGCTTTTCGGTGGCGGCGGCGGGACAATCACGGAAGCGGATGCGGGGGTCATGCGCCGGAACGGCGTCGATAAGATCTTCTTCGCCGGCACGGCGCTGACCGCGATGGCGGATTTCGTGCGCGCGCATTACGGCAACACTCATCGCCGGCGGCGCAAAGCGACGCCGGACATGAAGCTGGCGCGCGCGCTGACGGAAATAGAAGATCGTTACGCGAAAAACAGGCGCGCCCGGAAGCCGGCGAAGAAGAAATCGAAATCGTTAGGCAAGACCCGGGTGATCGGATTTACCGGGCCGGGCGGCGCCGGGAAGACGACGCTGATCGATGAACTGGTTCTGCGCCTGCTCCGCCGTGCGCCGCAAGCGCGCATCGCCATCCTCTCGCACGATCCGAGCGTAGTCGGCGAAGGCGCGCTCCTCGGCGACCGCGCGACGATGATCAATTCGCAGAACGATCGCGTCTTCATGCGCAGCATGGCGACGCGCGGGCAAGCCGGCGGATTGTCGCCGGCAACGGGGGAATGCCTCGCGTTGCTCGCAGGGTCGGGTTTCGACTACGTCATTCTGGAGACAGTGGGCACCGGCCAGGAAGCGATGCCCTTCCAGAACGAGCTCGTCCAAAAGACGGTGCTCGTGATGAATCCCGATTACGGCAGTCGCTTGCAGCTCCAGAAAATCGTGATGCTCGATCTGGCCGATCTCGTGGTTGTGAACAAGAGTGATCAAAGTCGCGCGCGCACCGCGGTTTCTGAAATCGAGCAGCGGCTTGAGCAAAATAAGCGTGCGCAGAAATTGCTTTCGACGGTCGCGAAGCGGCATCGCGATGCAGGGGTGGATCAATTGTGCGATTGGGTGATGGATTAGGTTCGTCATGTCGAGCGTCGTCGAGACATCCCGTGGAGTTACCCTTGAAGGGTCACGCACCGGGATCCCTCGGCTGCGCTCGGGATGACGGGGCGGCGTGAACTTGAAGAGCGAAGAAGGAAACAAATATGAGCAAGTTGGGACGAGTCGTTGAGGCAGTGGAAAATTATAATCGGTTCGTGCTTGAGGAAGTGAAGCGCGCGCGTTCCGAGAAGAAATTTGGCCAGCAGATGGTCGATCGCTGGAACGACGTGAAGGCGAAAACGCCGATCGGAACCGCGCCCACGGGATTGAAGTTGCCGCGCCTCGCCCTGCCCGAGATCGACGAAGCCGGGGAGATCACCCGTTATTTGTTAGGCGAAGGTCTGCCCGGCGAATTTCCCTACACCAACGGCGCCTATCGCGAGATGTATCTCGAGCCGTTGCGCGAGCCGGAGGTTGGCAGTTTCGGCAAGGCCGGACAGAACGGTAGGAATGGTCATCGCAAGAACGGGAAAAAGGCCCCCGCCCTCGAAAAGACCAGGCAGACCGAAGAACCGACGCGGCTCTTCTCCGGTTTCGGTTTGGCCGAGGACACGAACAAACGTTTTCATTACCTGACCGGACACCAGCGCAGTGCGCGCCTCAGCACGGCCTTCGACGGCCCGACCCTTTACGGGATCGACAGCGACGCGGACGGCGTCTTCGGGAAAATCGGCGAGGGCGGTCTGGCGATCGACACCTACGAAGACATGGTGCGGCTTTACGACGGCTTCGACATGGGCGCGCCCGATTTTTCCGCCTCAATGACGATCAGCGGCCCCGCGCCGATCATCATGGCGATGTATATCGCCGCGGCGAAAAAACGCTTCGGCCCGAAGGTCGTCCCGAATCTGCGCGGCACGATCCAAGCCGACATTTTCAAGGAAGTGCAGGCGCAGAATGAAACGATTTTCCCGACGGAAGCGTCGCTTCGTTTTCTTTGCGACATGATCGAATACACGACGCGCGAAATGCCGCGCTGGTATCCGGTTTCAATCAGTGGTTACCACATTGGCGAGGCGGGCGCGACGCCGGTGCAGCAGGCGGCCTACACCGTTTCGAACGGTTTCGCCTACGCGGAAATGCTCGCGGCGCGCGGCATTCCGGTCGATCAATTTGCCCCGCGGCTCTCGTTCTTTTTGGATTGCGGGCTCGATGTCGAATACATCGCGCTCGCGCGCGCTTCGCGGCGGATTTGGGCGATTGGGATGCGCGACGTGTTCGGTGCGGGACCGAAAGGTCAAATGTTCAAGCTCCACACCCAGACGAGCGGCCGATCGCTGGTCGCGGCGGAATTCAAGAACAACCTAACGAGAACCGCGGCCGAGTTGATGCTCGCTTACATGAACGGCACCAACTCCTGCCACTCGAACAGCGCCGACGAACCGTTCACCACCCCGAGCGAAGAATGGATCCGGCTGGCGGCGCACGGACAGGCGATCCTGCTCGACGAGTCCGGCATCTTCAAACACACCATGAACATGCTGACTG
Organism: Chthoniobacterales bacterium; assembly: GCA_035568735.1. Lineage (GTDB taxonomy): Bacteria > Verrucomicrobiota > Verrucomicrobiia > Chthoniobacterales > UBA10450 > Palsa-1392. Next base: position 2,678 of record DATMNS010000187.1, read on the forward strand.
GTTCGCCCGGGATGAAAGCGGTCGAGCGCGCCGTCGAGGCGGCGATGCTCGAAGAGTTCCGGCAGATCGAGGAACTGGGCGGCGTTTTGCCGGCGATCGAGCATCGCTATCAGCGGTCGCAGATTCAGACCGCGGCGCATCGTTACGAGGAGCAAATCTACAACGGCACGCGGCCGATCATCGCCTTGAACAAGTACAACGATCGCAAAGACGAGATGCCGGAAGTGAAGATGGTGCGCACGCCGCGGGGCAAGAAGCAGTTACAAGTCGATCGCCTGGCCAAGTTCAAAAAGAGGAACGCGGCGCAAGCGGAGCGCGCCCTCGATCAACTGACCGCGGTGGTGGAAAGCGGGGAAAATTTCTTCCCGACGCTGATCGAGACGGTCGAAGTCTGTTCGTTAGGCCAAATCACCAGCCGGCTGCAGGAAGTCGTGGGGCGTTTCCGTCCCATGGTGTAGCGACGACTTCAATGTGGGAGGGGCCTGTGTGCCCCGATTGGTGGCGACATGCCAGACCCCCATTCCAAAAACCTGCGTCTTCACCGCCTGAGGGATGCTCCATCGACATTTTTCGTCACGAAATCCTTACGACCGAAGAGGCCGGTGCTTGGGTCTGAGCTTCGGCAAATCAATGTGGAAGCGTTCGCCTTCGCCGTGCAGCACGAGCGTATTTACCTCCGCGCGTTCGTCGTCATGCCGGACCATTGGCATGCGTTGCTTGGACTTCGCGAACCTTGGACGCTGCCGAAATTTATGCACGCGCTCATGAGTCATGTCGGAGCGCAGAGCAGCATGCGCCTAACGAAGCACCAAACTGCCTGGCAGGATGGCTACTACGAGACTTTGATCAAGACTGCGCGCCAGTTCATGTATGTGGCAATCTATATCGAGGAGAATCCGGTCAAGAAAGGGCTCGTGACGACGCCGGAGGAATGGGAGGAAAGTAGTGCGGCCAGGAAGGATCTTGTTACCGATCAGTGGCCTTGGGTGTTTGATTCGTAAGTCCTCAGTGCCGGCGATCGGGGCACACAGGCCCCTCCCACATTGTTTATCGCGCCGGCTTGAGGCGGATGTTTTCCCCGTAGAAAATAACACAGCGCGGGTCCGCTACGCGATTTGGCGTGATCGAGATGAGTACGCCGTCGCCCACGCGCTTGATCGTGCCGACGCCAGCGTTGTTTGCGCTGTCGGTAAAGGTGAACTGTAGCGTGTTCTTATCGACGACTTTGGCGGATCCGCTGCCCTCGGGTGCGCAGCCGTGTCCGTCATGGTAAGCGGCGTCGAAATCAACTGTGATCGTCCCACCTTCCTGCACGATGTTGAGCTCAAAGACCGCCTGACCATTGCAATATTTCTGGTCGGTGTAGTTGCCGGTCCAGCTGGATCCCGTCGCTTTTTTCCCTTGGATAAGTGGGGGCAACCCAAGGCAGAGAACGGTTGCCAGCAAGAGGACGGCTTTAATTTTCATGGCCGACATTGAACCAGGGTATCACAGGCTTCCAGCCTGCCAGGTAAAGCGGGCGTCTCGCCCGCTGTTCACACAGCGTGCAGGCGGGACGCCCCGCACGACGCGACAGGCGGGGACGCCTGCGTTACGTGTTCGGCGCGCGCGGTTCGCGGTGGGCGAGCTTGAGCGGCTTCGCTTCCTTCAAGACGTGGCGCGCGATGACGAGTCGCTGCACCTGCGAGGTGCCTTCACCGATTTCACAAAGTTTCGCGTCGCGCAGATAGCGCTCGATCGGCAGATCGCGGCTGTAGCCGTAGCCACCGTGGATCTGCATCGAGCGGTCGCAGATGCGCACCGCCGATTCCGAAGCCATCAACTTCGCCATGGCGGATTCCTTGGTTGTGCTCTCCCCCCGGTCCTGCAGGTAAGCGGCGTGCAGCGTCATGACTTCCGCCGCCTCCAATTCCATCGCGGAATCGACCAGCATCCATTGCACCGCCTGGAAATCGCCGATCGCGTGCCCGAATTGCTTTCTCTCGTTCGCATAGGAATTGGCGCGCTCGAAGGCCGCTTCCGCGATCCCAACCGCGAGCGCCGCGATGCCGATGCGGCCGCGGTCGAGCACGGTCAGCGCCTGTTCACGGCCGCGGCCGCGTTCGCCGAGCAATTCCGCTTTCGCGTTCTCGAAACGCAACTCGGCCGTGTCGCTCGCGCGCATCCCGTAGGTGTGGATTTTTCGCACCGGCGTCACCTGGTCTTTCATCAGGATGAAGGCACTGATCTCGTTCTTGCCTTTGTCGGTCTGGCCGGTGGTGGCCATGACGACGACGAGATCGGCGGTGCGGCCACTGGTGATGAATTTTTTCATTCCATTGATCCGCCACTGGCCGCCTTCCTCGGTCCCTTTGGTCTCGATCCCGCCGGTGTCGCTGCCCGCGTTCGGCTCGGTCAGGGCCCAGGCGCCGATCCAGTCTCCGTTCGTTAGGCGCGGAAGATATTTTTTCTTTTGGTCCTCGGTCCCGAAACGATTGATCTGGCCGACGGCGAGGGCATTGTGCGCGGCGATGTCCATGGAGAGCGCGGCGTAGGCTTTGCCCAGTTCCTTGATCGCGAGCGCGGCGGTCACGTTGCTCATCCCGCCCCCGCCGTATTCCTTCGGTGCGGCCATTCCCATCATGCCGATCTGCCCCGCTTTGGTGAAAATTTCGCGCGGCAATTTTTCGTCCTGGTCCCAGTTATCGGCATGCGGCATCACTTCGTCGCGGGAAAAGGCGGCGACGCGGTCGAGGAAGGCGCTCTCGGCGTCACTCAGAGGATGTTCGAGAATCATAGGCGCAAGATAGTCCGCCAGCGTAGCGCTCCCGGATGTTAGGAGCGAAAAGAAAAAGCGCGGCGCGAAGATGCCCGGGTGACGCACGCGTCGCGCGAGCGCAACCCTGGCGGAGGCCAGCAAGGCGCGGAGCGGAGAACACGCGCCTCGATTCGCGTTAGCTCTTGAGCGCGACCTCGAACTGGGCGCCCGTCTTGGCGCGGATATCGTCCACCGTCGCGTCACCATGCAGCTCGGTGAGGACGAGTCCGCCGCCCTCTTTCACCTCGAAGACGCACAGGTCGGTGACAATGAGGTTCACGACGCCCAGGCCCGTGATCGGCAACGTGCATTTTTTCAAAATCTTCGGACTACCGTCCCTGGCACAGTGCTCCATTACCGCCACGACGCGCTTCACCCCGGCGACGAGGTCCATTGCTCCGCCGGGCCCCTTCACCATCTTTCCGGGGACCATCCAGTTTGCGATGTCGCCCTTATCCGTCACTTCGAACGCACCGAGGATGGCGAGATCGATGTGTCCGCCGCGAATCATCGTGAAGGAGTCGGCGCTCGAGAAAAAGGCCGAGCCGGGCATCGTCGTGATGGTCTGCTTGCCGGCGTTGATCAGATCGGCGTCGACTTCGTCCTCAGTCGGGAACGGGCCGATGCCGAGCAGGCCGTTCTCGGATTGCAGGGTGACGTTCATACCTTGGGGAATGTAATTGGCCACCAGTGTCGGGATGCCAATGCCAAGGTTGACGTAATAACCGTCGCGCAATTCCTGCGCCGCGCGTTTCGCCATCAATTCGCGGATGGGGTTTTCTTTCTTCGCCGCGCCGCCCCGCACGGTGCGGAACTCGATCCGTTTTTCGTATTTCGCCCCTTGGATAATGCGGTCGACGAAAATGCCCGGCGTGTGGATCTGGTCGGGATCAAGTTCACCTGCCTCGACGAGATGCTCTACTTCAGCGACGCAGACCCTGCCGCAGGACGCGATCATCGGGTTGAAGTTCCGGGAGGTTTTTCGAAAAATGAGGTTGCCGGATTTGTCGCCCTTCCACGCTTTCACGAGCGAAACCTCGG
>DATMNS010000188.1:0-15953 GCA_035568735.1 Chthoniobacterales bacterium
CGTTTTTGCGCGGCCTGCTCCATGTCGGCGACCGCAGCCAGGCGGGAGGGCGAATGGCGGATAGTTCTTCGCCACTGAGCGACAATCTGCGTGAGTTGGGTTTTAGGACCGGGCGGTTCAAGACTGGAACTCCTTGCCGCATAAACGCTCGCTCCATCGATTTCGCAGCTTGCAGCAAACAGTTGGGAGACGAGCCCCCCAGCCGGTTTAGCTATCTTCCTGTCGACGAAGAATTCGAGGATGACGAAATTTCGGCCTTGAACAGAGTCCGCAACGGAAGTTTCCACGTGGAACAAATGCCATGCTGGATCACAGCGACAACTCCGGAAACCCACGAGATTATTCGGCGGAATTTGCATCGCTCACCGCTCTACAGCGGGCGCATCGAGGGCACCGGCCCAAGATATTGTCCCTCGATCGAGGACAAGGTAGTAAAATTTTCGGACAAGCCGCAGCATCAGCTCTTCCTGGAGCCCGAAGGTCGACAAACCCAGGAGTTCTATATTAATGGGGTTTCCACCAGTCTCCCCTATGAGGTGCAGATAGAATTCATCCGGTCGATTCCGGGGCTTCAAAACGCACAGATCATGCGGCCCGGTTACGCGGTCGAGTACGACTATTTTCCTCCCACTCAACTCCAATCCACGCTGGAGACGAAATTGGTCTCCCGACTCTATTTCGCCGGCCAGATAAACGGCACCTCAGGTTATGAAGAAGCCGCTGCCCAAGGCTTGATCGCCGGCGCCAATGCGGCTCTAGAGCTCGCAGGTCAGCCGGCTCTTGTTCTCGACAGAAGTGAGGCCTATATCGGCGTCCTGATCGATGATCTGGTCACCCGTGGCACGCAAGAGCCGTATCGAATGTTCACCAGCCGAGCCGAACACCGCCTTCTCTTGCGACAGGACAATGCCGACCAGCGATTGACCGCCAAAGCCGCCTCCCTGGGTCTCGTCGGACACCGGCGAATGGAAATACTCGAGAAGAAGTCGCGTCTGTTGCAAAAGGCCCGCGAGATCGCTGCAACGACCCGATTGGAAGGCCAGACCCTCGGGCACTCCATGAAACACCCGGAATTTCATGTACAAACGCTGCCGCGGGGGCTACTGCGCGAAGTCGACGCCGAAATTTGGGAGCTCTTAGAGACCGAACTGAAGTACGAGGGTTATATCCGTCGCCAGAACGAGCAATTGCGGGCGACGCACCTGGCGGAGTCGGTTCGGATCCCCGCCCAGATCGATTACTCGGTGGTTCCTGGGTTACGAAATGAAGCCCGCCAGAAGTTGGCGGGCCTTCGTCCCGAAAGCATCGGTCAAGCCGGGCGCATCAGTGGCGTTACGCCGAGCGACTTGGGAATTCTGACAATCTGGCTGAGTAAACAGAACAGAACATGTTTACAATCAACATCTTAATTGGTGCATTACCCGATTCTTAGCTATCTTATCGCCGTTGCCATTGGATACCTTCTGGGCTCTTGCCCCAACGGATATCTCGTTTCCCGCACCCGCGGAATCGACATCAGAAAACAGGGCAGCGGGAACATTGGGGCGACCAACGTACTGCGAGTCCTGGGAAAGAAATGGGGTTACCTGGTATTCGCCTTGGACACCCTGAAAGGATTTGTGGCTGTCAGGCTTGCGTTTGCAGTCGTTCTGGCCCTTACCCCTCATACGACGCAGCGAGAGCTGATCGGTATTGCGGGTGGGCTTGCCTGTATTCTCGGCCACACCTTTCCCATTTGGCTTCGGTTCCGGGGCGGGAAAGGCGTTGCGACCTCAGCCGGCGTGCTGCTCGGGCTGATGCCCATCGCCGTCTTCTCAGTGTTTGCGGTCTGGCTGATTCTTTTTCAAGTCACGCGTTACGTTTCCGTGGCGTCCATCACGGCGGCCGCCGCGCTGCCGGTCTTCGTCATGCTTTACCTGCACCTCAAATTGCTGACGGGCGCGAGTCTGCTGCCGTTTTCGATCCTGATCGCGGGCGTCGTCATCTGGCGACATCGTTCCAATATGCGACGTCTTTTTCACGGAAAAGAGCAGCGTTTCGGCTAACACTGGCGCGATGGGAGGAATAGCCATTCTGGGAACGGGCGGTTGGGGCACGGCGCTCGCCGTCCTCTGGGCCTCGCACGGCAACGACATCATTCTTTGGGGTCATACCCCGGAACGGGTGAAGGAGATCTCGCGCAGCCGGCAAAACCCGGATTACCTGCCCGCGGTGGAATTGCCGCCTAACGTTTGCCTAACGAGTAGTCTGGCCGATTGCACGGCGGCTGATTTGATCGTCTTTGTCACGCCCTCGGTCGCGCTGCGAGAGGTCGCGGCGAAACTCCGCGAGGAATTGACCAGTGAATCTGCCATCCTGATGAGCTGCACCAAAGGGATCGAGCATGGCACCGGCATGCGCATGAGCGAGATCCTGTCGGAAAGGTTCCCGCAAAATCCTGTGTCCGTCCTCTCCGGACCAAACCTCGCCGTCGAAGTGGCCCGCGGATTACCGAGCGCGACAGTTCTCGGTTGTCGCGACGAAACGGTCGCGGAACAACTTCAGTCGACCCTGGGAAGTTCTCGTTTCCGCGTTTACACGAGCGATGAAATCGTCGGGATCGAGCTGGGCGGCGCCTTGAAAAACATTTTCGCCATCCCGGCGGGAGTGAGCGACGGCTTCGGCTTCGGCGACAATTCCAAGGCCGCCCTCTTGACTCGCTCCCTGGCCGAGCTCTTTCGTCTCGGCGTCGCGATGGGAGGCGATGCCCGCACTTTCCAAGGGCTGAGCGGCGCGGGCGATTTGATTGCGACCTGTTTCAGCCGTCACAGCCGTAATCGGGGACTCGGCGAACAGCTCGGACGTGGCAAGAGCCTCGCCGAGATCACGCGCGGGATGAAAACGGTGGCCGAAGGAATTCCCACCGCCCGCAGCGCCTTTGAATGCGCGCGCAAACTCGGCGTGGAAACGCCGATCATCGACCAGGTTTATGCGGTCCTGCACGAGGGCAAGTCGCCCGCGCAAGCCATGCAGGAGTTGTTAGGCCGGGATCAAAAATCCGAGCGGGGCTAGCTTTTCGCGGCCGCCATCTTCGCCGCCAGATCTGCGATCACGGCGGGGAAAAGTTCCCGCTCTGCGAGTTGGATCCGCTCGTGCAGAGTCGCCGGCGTGTCGTTAGGCAAAATCGGCACTTCCCGTTGCGCGATGATTTCTCCGCTGTCCACCCCAGCGTCGACATAATGGACGGTGCAACCCGTTATCTTTTCGCCTGCCGATAAAGCCTGGGTCCACGCTTCGCGTCCCGGAAATTTTGGGAGCAGTGAAGGATGCAGATTGATGATGCGGCCTGGAAACGCCTCCAGCACCGTCGACTTGAGGACGCGCATGAACCCGGCGAGAACGATCAGCTCCACCCCGGCGCCGCGCACTAGCCTAACGAGCTGTTGCTCCACTTCCGGTTCGAGCTTCGTCCGAAATTTTCCCGGCGGCAGAAAAACATCCGGCACGCCAAATTCACGTGCCGCCGCCAGGATACCGGCATCGGCCACATCCGAGACGACGATCCGGCAATCGGCCGCCAGCTCGCCGAGTCGAATTTTTTCCAGGATCGCGCGGCAGTTCGAACCTTTGCCGGAACCGAGGATCCCGAGAGCGAGCCGACTCATGCGCTCGGCGGGTGCATCCGGGCGATCAGACCGGAGGTGGATTTACCCGGGACGAGCGGCAGCGTCTTGATTTCGACCCCCGCCTCCTGGAGCGCGCCGACCTCTTCCGCGTTCAGGCTTTCCAGAGTGTAGTCACCGCCTTTGACATAGATCGCGGGTCGCGTGGCTTTGATGACTTGGGTGGCGCGCAAGTCTGGGAAAATCGTCACAAAATCGACGCACTCCAACGCCGCCAATACTTCCGCCCGATCCTGGGCGGAATTGAGCGGACGTCCCGCGCCCTTCAACGCTCGCACCGACTCATCGCCATTGACCGCTACGGCCAAAAAGTCGCCGAGTTCCCGCGCCTGTTTCAAATAACGCACATGCCCGACGTGCAAGAGGTCGAAGCAGCCGTTGGTCAGGACCAGCCGTTGCCTTGCCTGACGAACTTCGTCCGCGCGCCGACTCAGCTCCGAGAGTGAAAGGATCTTCGTTTTCAAATCGCCTGCCGAAAGAATGGCAGAGCGCGCCGCGTAAATCAAAGCTCCCCCAGAGAACGCGAGCTGGGAGCACGCCCCGGCTAGGCGGCCTGCGGCTTATAGATCGCGCCCACTAATGCGCCCATGATCGCGAAGCCAATCAAACTGCCGCCGATCCACATCCAAAGAATGTATGTTGTCAAAGGCTCCACCGCGAAACGCACGAGGTCGATACCTGTGCAAAAAACTCCGAATACGATGCCGTAGCCCAAGCCGGTCGCCATGCTTTGGACGCCGACCTTGCTGACGTACAGGCCGGTGAAGGCAAAGGCCATCACCGCGTGTCCGAGCAGAAGAATCCAAAAGTGGCTATTGAAATCCGGATCCGCCCGCCAGAGCGCGGCCGTTTCCGTATAAGCGCTCTTCATCAGAATGCCGTGCCAGACGAACCCGAAGAAGAAGATAAAAACAAACGCAACAATCAACGCGATAACGCCTCGTTTATGATTCATGGGCCTGTCATACTGAGCGTCACGTCCCGTTGTCGATCCAAACCGAAATGGCGAACCGCGCTAAGTTCGCGTTTTGCCAAAGCGAATCCAGCAAGGAACGCGAAGAAGAATCGCTTTGTGTTGAAGCGAAACGGCCATCGAGTTCCGTTTGGCCATGTCGATGCAAAGCAAGCCCGGCGAGCGCAGGCGCTTGGAAGTCCCGGCCCTTCGCTAGGGGCGCGATCCGTTCGGTGTAATCGAAGCCCCAGCGCGAGGTTTTCTTCACCCAAGAAACGCTTTACGCTTGTCGATGCTTTCACCTAACCGGCTGGCTATAGCGATTGTCGCGCTTCTCGTTCTCGATTTTCCACTCCAGGCTCAAATTGATCGGATCACCGGAAAGAATTTCGCCACCCGCTCGGAAGTGCTGGCGCGACACGGAATGGTTTGCACGAGCGTGCCGCTCGCCACGCAAGTTGGCCTCGACATTCTGAAACGCGGGGGCAGCGCGGTCGATGCCGCGATTGCAGCAAACGCGACACTCGGTTTGATGGAGCCGGTTTCGAATGGCGTCGGCGGCGATCTCTTCGCCATCGTTTACAGCGCGAGGGAAAACAAACTTTACGGAATCAACGGGAGCGGCCGTTCGCCCCTCGGCTTGAGCTATGACCAGATGAAAGCCGAGCTTGCGAAATTGAAGCGCGAGACGATCCCGCCCACCGGCATGCTGCCAATCAGCGTGCCGGGTTGCGTCGACGCGTGGTCGGAGCTGCACAGGAAATTCGGGAATCTGAAACTCGGCGACGATCTCGCGCCGGCCATCCAGTACGCGGAAGAAGGTTTTCCCGTAACCGAATTGATCGCGTATTACTGGGGTTTCGGTCCGCACATCTATAAAGGGTTGCCCGGCGCTTTTCTTGAAACCTACACGCTCGATGGCAAAGGTCGCACCCCCGCCAAAGGCGACATCTTCAAGAATCCGGCGCTGGCAAATACGTTGCGGCTGATCGGCGAGAAAGGTCGCGACGCTTTCTACAAAGGCGAGATCGCGGACAAGATCGACGCGTTCATGCAAGCGAACGGCGGTTACCTGCGGAAGGCCGATTTCGAAAGACACACCAGCACGTGGGTCGATCCCGTCTCGACGAATTACCGCGGCTACGACGTCTTCGAATTGCCACCGAATGGCCAGGGCATCGCCACCTTGCAAATCCTGAACATTCTCGAAGGCTTCGACCTAAAGGCGATGGGGCGTAATTCGCCCGAGACATTGCACGCCATGATCGAAGCGAAGAAGATCGTCTGGGCCGATCGGGCCAGGTTTTACGCTGATCCCGCCTTTGCAAAAATTCCACTCGCCGGCTTGCTCTCGAAAAATTACGCGGCTGAGCGGCGCAAATTGATCGACCCAAATCACGCCGCTAAAAAAGTTGGGGCCGGCAACCCCCCCACGCTCGATCAGGGCGATACCATTTACCTGTGCACCGCCGATCACGAAGGCAACATGGTCTCGCTTATTCAAAGCAACTATCGCGGCCAGGGCAGCGGCATCGTCGTGCCCGGGCTCGGGTTCATGTTTCAGGATCGCGGCGAACTTTTCTCGATGGAGCCCGGCCACGCCAACGCTTACGGGCCGGGCAAACGCCCGTTTCATACCATCATCCCCGGGTTCGTCATGAAAGACGGCAAACCGTGGGAGGCGTTCGGAGTCATGGGCGGCGGCATGCAACCGCAAGGGCACGTGCAAGTGCTCACTAACCAGATCGACTTCGGCTTAAACGTGCAGGAAGCTGGCGACGCCTCTCGTTGGCAACACGAAGGCGACAACGAACCGACCGGCGAAAAGATGGAGAACGGCGGCTACGTCGAGCTCGAGAGCGGCATTCCCTACGAAACCGCGCGTGAACTGCGCAAGCGCGGCCACGACGTGCGCCTCGATGTCGGCGGCTACGGCGGTTACCAGGCGATCAAAGTAGAAGTACACGATGGCCAACGCGTTTACGTCGGCGCGAGCGAGTCACGCAAGGACGGACAAGCCGCGGGTTACTGAGATAGTCCGGCCGCATGATGCACTCGCCTAGCTCGGATCGCCGAAGAAACGAGGAAGCGTAAAGTGCAGATCTCTCAGAAGCGGCAACGCGGCCGCTATGTTGATCGCTCGGATTCGTTGTTCCGCCAATTGGCCGAAATACAACTAAGGCAAACGACCACGGAGCAAGTGGCCCGTGACTACCGAGGGCCTCTTTTAGTGCCAAGCGGAAAGCGGCCTGGCCCTAAGTTGCAGCTCTCTTGCCACTTTCATTTGTGGATCGCATGTTGCTTGGATCGTTAGACCATGGCCAGACAATTCAAACCAGTGCGGTTCTTCGTGATGATGGCAGCGGTGGCATTTATCGTCTGTGGCGTGACTTCGTTCTTTACCCATCGTGCGGAGCATGGGAGGACGAGTGAGGAGCGGTCTGCTTATTTCATCGGAGAGAAGGCGGGAGAGGAGGCTGCGCCAGGAGGACAGCTGCCCACCGCCGCCGCCTTGAACATAATGGCTCAGCAATCTTTCGAGCGGCAGGGCTCGGGCGAAAAGGAAAATTGGGATCTCGCCTTCGAACACGGTTACGAAGACGGATTTAAGAAGACGCACTCCGCACCGTGAGCAATCTGGCAGGCCTATAAGTCGGCAGCGACTGGAGCCCAGATTCATCTCGTTCCCGCAGGCGTCTTACACTTGCGCAGGATTGGGCCGCAGGCACTTTGGCCGATGCAAAGAATTACTCCATTTTTGTGGTTCGACGATCAGGCTGAGGAGGCGGCGAGTTTCTATGTCTCCGTGTTTAAGAATTCGAAGGTCAAAGCGATGACTCATTACACCGGAGAGGAGCCTTCGGGACAGAAGGGCTCGGTGATGACGGTGGACTTCGAGTTGGATGGACAGGATTTCGTGGCCTTGAACGGCGGCCCGCGCTTCAAGTTCACCGAAGCGGTCTCGTTCGTGATCGACTGCGAGACGCAGGAGGAGATCGATTATTACTGGGAGAAACTCACTGCCGACGGCGGGGAAGAGGTGCAATGCGGCTGGCTCACGGATAAATACGGTCTCTCCTGGCAGGTTGTGCCGAACAAGTGGGCCGAGTGGGCCAGGAATGCGGCCGGGATGCAACGGCTGATGCATGCCTTGATGCCGATGAAGAAGCTCGATATCGCCGCGCTCCAGAAGGCCTACGACGGGAAGTAACGCCGGAACTTCGGGACGTCTTGCTTATGCAAATGCCGGCGAGCTGCGGCCTGTTCGTTAGGCTTCGGAAAAAAAAGCGGTCAGCGGACTGGTCGCCGAGGCGGTCGTGCGGGTTTCCGCCAAACCGATTTCGCGCGCGTCGCGGCCGGCTTCGACGGCCTTGCGGAAGGCGTGCGCCATGCGCACCGGATCGGACGCGATCGCGATCGCGGTATTCACGAGCACGGCATCGGCGCCCATTTCGAGCGCTTCGGCCGCCTGACTCGGGGCGCCCAAGCCGGCGTCGACCACCACGGGCACGGTCGCCTGTTCGATGATGATCTCGATTTGCGCGCGCGTTTCGATTCCGCGGTTACTGCCGATCGGTGAACCGAGCGGCATGACGGTTGCGGTCCCAACATCCTGCAGGCGTTTGGCCAGGACCGGGTCGGCGTTGATGTAGGGAAGAACGGTGAAGCCCTCCTTCACCAGAATCGTCGCCGCGGCGAGGGTCTCGACCGGGTCGGGCAGCAAATAACGCGGATCGGGATGAATCTCGAGCTTGATCCACGACGGCAGACCCGCCGTGACCGCGAGACGCGCCAGCCTGACGGCTTCATCGGCATTGCGCGCGCCGCTCGTATTCGGCAGAAGGAGGAAACGTTTCGGGTCGATGAAATCGAGAATGTTAGCGAACGGGTCGCCCTTGCCCGAGAGATCGGCGCGGCGCAGCGCGACCGTGACCAGCTCGGTGCCGCTCGCGTCGAGCGCGTCGCGCATCAGTTCGTTGGAAGCGAACTTGCCGGTGCCGACGAGCAGGCGCGAAGTAAATTCGCGATCTGCGATTTTGAGTTTCGACGGTTTGTCCGACATTCGCTTAATCTATAGCGCACAATCTTCCTGTCATCCTGAGCGAGCGCACCGGAGTCGAAGGATCCCATGGCGGATTCAGGAAGCGGGGGTTGCAGGGAGCCCGGCGGGATCTACTCGGCGCCGCTCGGAATGACTTGTACTCGCCGTCACATCTGTTTAGCTTACGCGGTGACCCGGTTCGATTTGCGGCTTGGCGATTGCGTAGCGGGAATGGCCCAATTGGAGACTGCTTCGATCGATCTCGTGGTTACTTCTCCGCCCTACAATCTCGGGATTCACTATGGGAAGTTCGCCGATACCGCGGATCGCGAAACGTATCTCGATTGGTGCGAACAATGGGCCGCGCAGATCCGCCGGCTACTCCAGCCTAACGGATCGCTTTTCCTCAACGTCGGCTCAGCGCCCTCCAATCCGATGCTGCCACACGAGCTGATTTTGCGACTGCGCAAAATTTTCGTCCTGCAAAACACGATCCATTGGATCAAGGCGATCACAATTCCAGACGAGACTGGTGAAGAAATCTCGCGCGGCCATTTCAAGCCAATCAGTTCGCCGCGCTTCCTGAACGACTGCCACGAATACATCTTTCATCTCACCCCAAACGGAAAAACGCCGCTCGACCGTCTTGCGCTGGGTGTTCCCTACGCCGACAAATCGAACATCGCGCGCTGGAGCCACACCCGCGGCCGCGACCGGCGTTGCCGGGGCAACACCTGGTTCATTCCCTACGAAACGATCCAACGTCGGGCCAAAGAACGCCCGCATCCGGCGACCTTTCCGGTCCAACTGGCGACGAATTGCATTCGGCTTCACGGCCTCACGAGAACGCAGTCGATGCTCGATCCGTTTCTCGGGATTGGAAATTCCGCGGCCGCGGCGCGCCGCGCCGGCCTAACGAATTTCGTCGGGTTCGAGATCGACGAGGAATATCTGGCCGAGGCGAGGCGGCGGATCGGGTAGCGCGCACGTCTCGCGTGCTGGTCGCGGTGTTTCACCGCGACAGGCCTTTGAGTGCGCGGCTGCGCTTGAAAAACCAGCAAGGCTTTCAGGCGCGGGGAGAAAAGTTCATGACGGCGGGACGCCGTCACCAGCACACGGGAGGTGCGCGCTACCCGGAAAATTTCGCCAGCGGTGTGATCAGATTCCCAGGCAGCGGCCGCACCCGCTCGAAAATGCGACCAGCGAGCGGCTTCGCCACCGCGTAACCGGCGAAGATCATCTCAAGGCGCGCGTCCAGATTGTCGATGTAATTGAGGGCGAGCGCTTCGGGCGTTTTCGGATAAACCGGCGACCCGAACTGCGGTTCGCCGTGGTGCGAGGCGATGAGATGCAGTAAATGCAGCCGGCAATCCTCCGTCGGCGGCGAGAGTTTTTGCCATTCCGCCGCGCGCCCGTCGGCCTTGATCTTTTGCCAAAGCGAATTGACCACCTCGAGCCCGATGCCGATGTGGCCGACCATTTCGCCCAGCTCATCGAAAGGCATGCTGAAGCCGGTCTCGGGCAGGTAGTTTTCCCAAAGCTTGCCGGCGTCGTGAAAGAGAATCCCGGCGACGAGCAGGTCGAGATTCAAGCCCGGATATTGCGGCGCAATCTCCGTCGCGACGCGCATCATCTGCGCGGTGTGCTCGACCAAACCGCCACGCCGCGCGTGGTGATAGGTGCGCGCACCAGCGGTGTTGCGAAAGCGCGCACCGTATTGCGCGATGAATTCGGCGCAGAGCGAGTAGAGCCGCGGGTCGCGGATCGCCGCGGTCGTCGCGACGATAAATTCCCAATCGGCCGCCTGCTTCGCGCGCAGCTCGGCCGGACCTTGCAAAAGGTGCGCTCGTTCCTCGGCGGTGAGCGGGCGCGATTTCCACTGGCGGGCATCCAGGCCGTATTGTTGATGCTGGTAAAATTCTCCTGTGATCTCGACGAAATCGCCGCTCTGCATCGCGTCGCAGGCTTTGAAATTCGGACTGTCGCTCCAGACGCGCAGCGTCATGCGATCGGCCGCATCGGCCAGCGTGAGCTCGCAATACGGCTTCTGCTCCCGGGTAAATTTCGCCGCGACCGTCTCGAGCTGCACGTGGACGCGTGCCTCGAGCGCGCCTTGCGGGACGGCCTGGCGGATTTCCTTGAGGGTCAGCAATTGCATCGGAGGCATTCTTGGCATCGGGCTGCGCCTTGGAACAGCCGAAAGTGGGAGGGGCCTTGGCGCCCCGATCTGCGCCGCGCAAAGAGGGCTCCCACGTTAGGGACTCCGATCGTTAGGGCTTGGCGATCCCGATCACGCCGCAGGCGACGCGGGCGCCGGCATTGCCGACCGGCTGCGATTTCAAGTCGTCCTCTTTCTCATGCACGATAACGCCGCGACCGATGATCGATTTCTCGCCGCTCATCGTCATCATGTTGTCGGTCAGCTCGAGATGCGCTTTGCCCGCGCTGTCGGCTTCGAGGTTGCCCATGTCGCCTTCGTGGCGTTGCGCGGCGTCATGGCCGGCGTGCGGGCTGTTCGTCGGGTTGAAGTGGCCGCCGGCCGCTTTCCCATCCGGCGACGAGCAATCGCCGAACTCGTGAATGTGGAACCCGTGTTTGCCCGGCGTCAGTCCGGTGACATCGGCGACGATTTTTATTTCATCGCCTGATTTGGTGAACGTGACAGTGCCTTCCACGTTGCTGCCCTTGGTGGGATGCAAGACGGCGATCGCCTTGGTGATCTCACCGGCGAACGCGGTCGCCGTGAGCAGAGAGAGTGAGCCTGCCGCGAGCAGGCAGATCGCTGCGCGAAGTTGGTTTGTTTTCATCGGTCAGACTACGACGAGTGCGACGAAACAAAAGTCGACGCGCTCGGGACTCGTGATTCAATCCAGCAACCGTTGTTCGAGACCCGCGTAGGCATCGATGCGGCGATCGCGCAGGAATGGCCAATGGGTACGGTGTTCGTTGACGCGCTTCCATTCGACATCGGCGAAGATGATTTCTTCGCGATCGACGCTCGCCTTGGCGAGGATCTCGCCGCTCGGCGCGACGATGAAGCTTTGCCCCCAGAACTCGATCCCGTCGCCGCCGGCGGGCGCTTCGTGGTCGACGCGATTGACCGCCGCGACGAAGCAGCCATTCGCGATCGCGTGGCTGCGCTGCATCGTTTCCCAGGCGGAATGCTGGGCGTAGCCGTACTTCGCTTTCTCGGCGGGATGCCAGCCGATCGCGGTCGGATAAAAGAGAATCTCGGCGCCGCGCAGAGCCGTTAGGCGAGCGGCCTCCGGATACCACTGATCCCAGCAAATGCAGACGCCGATCCTGCCCTGCGGCGTCGGCCAGGCCTGGAAACCGAGATCGCCCGGCGTGAAATAAAATTTCTCGTAATAGGAAGGATCATCCGGGATGTGCATCTTGCGATACTTCCCGAGCAGTTCGCCGTGACCGCCGATGATCGCGGCGGTGTTGTGAAAGAGACCGGCGGCGCGCCTCTCGAAGAGCGACGCGATGATGATCGCGCCAGTCTCGCGCGCGACTTCGCCTAACGACTGGGTGGACGGCCCCGGGATGGGCTCGGCGAGCGCGAAGTTGGCGTGGTCCTCCGATTGGCAGAAATATTGCGACCGGAAAAGCTCCGGCAGACAAATAATCTGCGCGCCCTGCCGGGCCGCTTCGCGCACCCGTGCGACGGCCTTGGCGAAATTGGCCTCCGGCTCGGGGCCGCACTGCATCTGGATCAGTGCAACCCGCGAGCTGTCGTTGGGCATTCTACTTGACCGAAGCCGCCGGCGCGATCTTCACGCTCTCGAGCGCGACGCGAGTGGTCGGCTTGCTCGCTTCGCCCATCGCGCTCCGGGTGACGGGCGTATCGCCGATCTTATCGAGCACGTCGAGGCCTTTGATCACTTTACCGAAGGCAGTGTATTGATGGTCGAGCGAGCTGGCCGTGCCGAGACAGATGAAAAACTGGCTCCCGGCCGAGTTCGGGTCGGCGGAACGCGCCATCGAGAGAACGCCGCGGACATGCGGATGATCGTTAAATTCCGCCGGGATTTTATAGCCCGGGCCGCCGGTGCCGTAGCTGCTTTCGTTCGCCAGATCCTTCGTGTTGGGATCGCCGCCCTGGATCATGAATCCCTTGATAATGCGATGAAATGCGGTCCCATCGTAAAAGCCCTGGCGCGCCAGTTTCTTGAAATTCTCGACCGTCTTGGGGGCCACCTCGGGCCAAAATTCGACGACCATTTCGCCATCGCTCGTCTTGAGCACGGCCACTTCCTTTTGATTTGTATCCATGGGTTTCTTTGCTTCGGGTTTGGTTGCGTCCTGGCCGCGAACATGCGCCAGGCCAAGAGAGCAGACGAGCAGGCAGCAGAACAAAGTGAGTTTCATTTCAGACCTGTGGCATGGATGGCGCGGGGTTGCATTCTATTTTTCAGGCTTCGTCCTTCATCTTGCTCCTAATCTCGTGGACTCGAGCAGGAGCAGGATTAGGAGCAGGAAGGAGAGGGACGTGTTTACAGCTTCAAATAGAGGGTGCGCGTGCCGAAATCGATGATCGCGTGATTGCGGCGCAGAAACTCCGAGCCTAACAATCCCGCGACCGGCGGCGCGCCTTTCAGCAAATCGCCGTGGATCAACCCCTGGAGGTCCATCACGCCGACCTCTTTTCCTTTGACCAGAAAAGGGCCGACCGAAAAGCGCCGGATGGTCGCCAGTTGCAAGCCGCGCTCTTCGAGATTGACCGCACCCGAGGTGTAAGGCGTGTCGCGCACCGCAAGATGCATCTCGCGGACGAACGGCCGATGGATGAGGGTGGTGAAAGCGCCGGTATCGATCATGAGTTGGGCCGCTTTTCCGTTTAGCTGGCCGTCGACGTAGAGATTCCAGCCTTTGGTCACGCGGATCGGCATGTTTTTCCAGCCGCGATGATTGACTCCCGGGACGGTGCCGGGCACGTCGGGATCGACTTTCATGAACAAGACCTGCTGCTTGCAATCGAGCACCGCCTGGGTCGGGAACAGGATGTCAGCGCCGAGGATGCCGTCGAGTTCCTGCTCGTGAAAATCATGGGCCGCGTGGGCCGGGCCGCGGAGGTCGATCGCGACCATCGGCTCGTCGATAAGAGTCAGTGCACCGAGTCGCAGCCGGTGCGCGATCGTGACACGATTGAAGCCGCCGTTGATTTTCAAACGAAGCGGAAGTTTGGAAGTGCCGGGAATGGCCGACATTCCGAAATGGGTGCGACGCGAGGCTGCGATCGCGCTGACCGGCGCACCCGTATCCACTCCAAGCAGGGCCGGCTTGCCGTTGATCTCGGCCCGCACCAAAAGGTGATTTTGGCTCGACCGCCCGAGAGGCAAAGCCTGGAAGTCTGGCCTCTCCAAGGCTGGCTGCGGTTGCGACCGGTCAGCGCCAAAAGCCGGAGCTACGCCGAGCAGGACCGCGAAGGCCGAGAGAGCCGCGGCCCGCGTTAACCATGATCTTGCGGCGTTTGACCGGAGTTCGAGAATCTTCACGCGCCCGATGGTAGCACGTCTCGCCACGAAGGCGAAGTCAGTTGCTCCAGCTAGCGGGACGCATGGATTTCGATGGCTCTTTCCTTGTGCGGGACGTCGGGCTGCCACGCCCGAACGGAGAGCATGGCAAAAAAGGCGATGACGTAGGCGAGGGCGACAGGCCAGCCGTGCCGCACCCATTCCCAGACATTTCTCATCGTGCTAAACGATTCGCAGTGGCAACGCCGCAGTCCGGCGAGCGTGCAGGAAAGGCGACGTCAAGATCAAGTGCCGCGGCCGGTATGTCAGCGATTTTGCGAGCCGCCATGCCAGCGCATCGGCCCTCGGCGAAACCGCTTGCTTCGCCCCTCGTCAACCGGTATGCCGGGCGGGAGAAATCTTATGCCGGAGCGCCTTTTTCGTGTTGTCCCCTAATTCGTTAGGCGAACATCGCGGCATTTGGCCAACTCAAACTCCATGTCACAGCCAACCGCCACCAACAAGGTAAAGCTCGTTCAGGGACTCGGCTTGCTCGACTCGACGATGCTCGTGGCGGGCTCGATGATTGGCTCGGGTATTTTCATCGTCTCGGCCGACATCACGCGCCTGGTCGGCTCTCCGGGCTGGCTCCTCGTGGTGTGGGCGGTGACCGGCGCGCTCACAATCACGGCCGCACTGAGCTACGGTGAGCTGGCAGCGATGATGCCCCGGGCTGGCGGGCAATACATTTATCTGCGCGAAGCCTACGGTCCGCTCTGGGGATTCCTTTACGGCTGGACGCTGTTTCTCGTTATTCAGACTGGCACGATCGCCGCGGTGGGGGTGGCGTTCGCGCGGTTTCTCGGTGTCTTCGCGTCGATCATTTCGCCGACGCAATGGGTCGTCCCGCCGATCATTCTCTCGACCAATTATGCCGTCAGTCTTTCGACGCAGCAATTGGTGGCGATCCTGATGATCGTGTTCCTGACGTTTGTGAACACCCGCGGCCTCGAGGTCGGCAAGCTCATCCAAAACGTCTTCACCTCCGCCAAGACGCTTTCGCTCCTGGCGCTCATCGTTCTCGGTCTCTTCATCGGACGAAACGCCAGCGCACTCAGCGCCAACTTCGCCAATTTTTGGATGCCGCACGCGGTATCGCCGATCAAATCCGACCTATCGTTCGTGGCCTCGGTCTCGGCGACGGGCGGCGCGCTCGGCCTTTTGATTGCCATCTGTGTCGCGCAGGTCGGCTCGCTCTTTTCCGCGGACGCCTGGAACAACGTCACGTTTACCGCCGGTGAAGTGAGAAACCCGCGTCGCAACCTGCCGTTGTCACTTGCGCTGGGCACTGGACTGGTCATCACGCTCTACCTGCTGGCCAATCTGGCTTATCTTTGCGTGCTGCCGCTGGACAAGATCCAGCATGCGCCAGACGACCGCGTCGCCACCGCTGCGATGTCGGTGATGTTCGGCGGCGCGGGCTCGGCGATCATGGCGGTCGCCATCATGGTCTCGACGTTCGGCTGCAACAACGGACTGATTTTGGCCGGCGCGCGGGTCTATTACGCAATGGCCCAGGACGGATTGTTCTTTAAATCCACCGGCCGGCTCAACGCCAGGCACGTTCCCGCAGTTGCGCTGATCCTGCAAGGTGTGTGGACGGCGTTGCTCGTGCTGCCGCGCACGCGATTGCGCGATCCGATGACAGGCGCACCGCTGCTCGATGCCTCCGGTGTCGAGCAATACGGCAACCTCTACGGCGCGCTGCTCGATTACGTAGTCTTCGCCGTGCTCATCTTTTATGTGCTGACGATTGCCGCTTTGTTTGTCCTGCGGCG
>DATMNS010000189.1:0-2524 GCA_035568735.1 Chthoniobacterales bacterium
GGAGCAAGCGTGCTGGGCGGGCTGATCGCCATGATGCTGGGAATGCGAGTGGGCGACGCCCTCTGAGTCCCTTCCACGGAGGACTCAATGGAACACGAACGATTTGAAGGCGAGCGCACGCTGATGCGCATCTACATTGGCGAATCCGATAAGTGGCACGGCAAGCCGCTTTACGAAGCGCTCGTCGAATTTTTCCGCAAGGAAGGACTGAGCGGCGCGACCGTACTGCGCGGCGTTGGCGGCTACGGCTCAACAAGCCGCTATCACACCGAGAAAATTCTGCGGCTCTCGCAGGATTTGCCGCTAGTCGTCGAAGTTGTCGAGGATTCCGAGCGCGTCGAGCGCGTTCTTCCCAAGCTCGATGAAATGATTGGCGGCGGCCTGATTACGCTGGAGAAGGTCCGCGTAATCCTCTATCGCGCCCACAAATAGCGTGACGGTCCGAGAGTTGTCATTCTGAGGAGCGCAGCGACGAAGAATCTCTCTTAATCACAACGGAGAAGCGCATCATGAAAACACGCACAGTCCTCGACAGAACCGCACGCTTCGCGCTATTCCTGCTCGCGCCTGTAGTGATCTTGGCGGCTGGCGGCTATCACGTAACCCATCGCCTTCCGATCCTCGGCGACACCGGCTGGGACTACATCACCGCCGATAGCCAAGCCCGACGATTATATATTCCACATGGTACCGAAGTGGTTTTGCTCGACCTTACCAACTACAGGAGCAGCGGCAAGATCGATGGACTGAAAGGTGTGCACGGCGTCGCCCTGGCCCGCGAATTCGGCCACGGTTTCATCAGCGCCACCGATCCGGGTTCGGTCACGATGTTTGACCTCAAAACTCTTGCGGTGCTCAACAAGGAACGCGTCGGAGACGACCCCAACGGGATCATCTACGATCCATTCACCAAGCGTATTTTCAGCGCCGATCGTGGCAGCCAGCGCCTCACGGCAATCGATGCCAAGACGGGCAAAGTTGTCGGCGCCGTCGACAATTTGGGCGGCAGAACCGAGCATTTGGCTTCCGACGAAGCCGGCCACGTCTTCCTGAACATGCAGGACGTCGGCAAGCTCCAGAAGATTGACGCCCAGAATCTGAAAGTGCTGGAAACGTGGCAGATCGCGCCGCCATGCGGTCAGCCCAGCAGCATGGATATCGATCGGGCGCACAATCGCGTCTTCATCGGCTGCCGGGGCGGCGGTTCGTTACAGCCTCCGGCGCCTGCACTTTTAGCAGTTGTCGATGCGTCGAACGGTAAGGTCGTGGCCACTCATCCGATTGGAGCGGGCGTGGATGCGTTGGAATTCGACCCCCAAAGAGGTTTGATCGATGTTTCCACGGGCGGCGGAGACGGCGCGCTCTCGATTTTTCACCAAGATGGCCCGGATCAGTATTCGTTGGTGCAAACTGTAAGGACCCTGCCGGGAGCGCGCACCATGGCTCTGGATCACAAAACAGGCAAAGTGTATTTGCCAGTTGCAGATTTCGGCCCTGCCCCAGAACCGACGCCTGACAACCCGCGTCCCCGGCCGCGCATGGTCCCCGGAACGTTTTCCGTCTTGGTCGTTGCCAAATAGAAAATCACGTGCAGTGACAAACGAAGCGGAATAGCGGAAAAACCTGGCGGAAGATCCCCGCGACCTGCTCCGGAAAATTCGGTCTCGCCGCCGCTGCCGTCGAAAGCTTTCTGCGCACAACCCAGGCTCGCAGCTTTTTCCAGTCCTCAGGCGTGAGCGGCCAGCCGTCATTCTTGGTCCACTCGCCTTTCTCCATCGAGTACCAGTAGCTCTCGTATCGACGCGCCGTCCGGCGTTTCTGCTGAGCGCACCATTTCGGCCCTTGCCCAATCCGCGAAGCGAGCGCGGCGGCCTTTGTGTTGCGGTCGAAGTAAACGCGGAATCCCGCCGTCACAATCCCAGCGGCGACACCCAGGTAAAGTTCCCCCGGCACGCGGTTCTTTCCTCCTCGAGCAGGAAAAAGCAAATACATCCGCGGGTGGTAGGGTGTCTTGTCTTTGGCGAAACGGATATCGCGATTGATGCGTGAGAAATTTACTCCCGTGCGGCCGCTGACGTCGATCCCGGGAAATAGCTTCGTCACAGCAGGAGTCAACTCTTCGAGCAGCCCGCGAAACGGTTGGACGATGGCGCTTTTATAGCGCTCCCGGTTCTCGTCCATCCATTCTTTGCGGTTGTTGCGGCTGAGATCGCGGAAGAATCGAAACGTCTCCGCGCTAATCCGGCCGTTATCGTGAGTTGGCGCTCTTCGGTTCGCCGCCATCGCCCTCTAACGCTTGCTGCTCGTTTCGGGAAACAGCGCGAACGTCCAGATCGACCCGCCGGCCGGTACTTTCGCCGCTCCATAGCGTGTGGCGAGAGCGCCGCCGAGCCCCGAGGCGATGCTCACATATTGGCGCCCGTTATGCGTGTAGGTGATCGCCGTCGAATTCACGCTCGATCCGGTCTTGAACTGCCAAAGCGTTTTGCCGGTCTCCGCGTCGAGCGCAACGAACTCGCCCGTC
>DATMNS010000190.1:0-4368 GCA_035568735.1 Chthoniobacterales bacterium
TTGAGGGAGATTCCGGGGCCGGCACTCCCGGTGACGGAGAGATATCCCGAGAAGGAGAAGCCGAGGGCCAAAGACACTGCGCCGAGCTCGTCCTCGGCCTGCACGAAGATGCCGCCGTATTTCGGAAGCTCGCTCCGCAAGATTTCCATGACGGACGACCACGGCGTGATGGGATAACCGGCGCCATAACGCACGCCCGCGGCGATCAATCCGTAGGCGAGCGCCTGGTTGCCATCCATGGTGATCTGGGCGCGATCGCCTTCCTTGGGAGCGACCGTCTCAAACTTGTACTGCTTCGTCAGGACGTTGCCGACGGGGTAGGCGTAACCGGCCGTGAACGCCATGATGGCGGTGTTGGCGATGCTCGCATCCTTGCCCGCGAACTTTTCTTTGATCAGCGTCGTCAGCTTCTCGACGTCGAGATTAAAAATCTTCGAGATCAGGCCGAGGACGAAAATGTTCTTGCCTTTGTCTTTCGCCGTTCCGCCGAGCGCCTCGACGGTGAGTCCGGTGATCGGCACGCCGACGTAAACGAAGCGTTTGTCATCAAGGTTCGGCTCGACGTTGTCGGAATCGTAAAGCAGGACGCCGCCCTCTTTCAAAAAGCCGATGTGGTCCTGATAACTGTGCTGATAGAACGCAACCAGGAAGTCGGCCTCATCGCCCGCGGAAAGGACTTCACCCGTGCCGATGCGGACCTGGAAGATGGACGGTCCACCGGAGATGGTAGCCGGGATCGTCATGTAGGTCATGACGTCCTGCGCGCTGCGTCCGGCCAGGCGCGCGAGGAAAGCTCCCGCGCTTTGAATGCCATCCTGCGAATCTCCCGCGAGGCGGATGACGGCGTCGTTGATGCTCTCGGGGCGAAGATCGGCGCGTTCGGGCGTGCCGGCGGGCGGATCGTTTTCGGGCAGGATGGGTGTTGGATTCACGCAGCGAGTAGAGTGGCCGTTAAAATGACAAGTTTAGCCGTGTACTCTGAGGCAATGCGGCCGTAATTGCCAGTACGAATACGAACGGCGCCGATGTTTCGGCTGGGAACTGCCGGGTAAAAACCGTCGCAGCGACCGCCGAACGTCGTCCGGAGTCGCCGGGTGTCGAGGTGGGGTCGGTTTGTGGCGCGGTCTTGGCCTGCTTTTCGCGCCGCGGGGCGACAGCCGCCATCAGCGACTTCCGCTTGCTCTGGAATTCCCTCTGCCCGTCAGTGAGCGCGATGGGCGGCCTCGTTGTTAAACCTCGCGCGCGGATTCTGCATGGCCACGATTGGGTGTTCAGTGGCGAGGTCCTGAAGGTGTTTGGAAATCCCGCCGACGGCGACGTGATTTCGCTCAGGGATGGCCGCGACCGTCTTCTGGGGAGCGCAATTTACAATTCCAAGTCGCAGATCGTCGCGCGCAGATTTTCGCGCCGGAAACAGGAGCTCGATCTTGATTTCTTCCAACGCCGGATCGCGCAGGCGATCGAATACCGGGCGCGTCGCGGGATCGAGCCCCGACTCTGTCGCCTCGTTTGGAGCGAGAGCGACGGACTCCCCGGCGTGATCATCGATCGCTACGGCGATTGTCTCGTGCTCCAGACGCTCACGCTGGCAATGGACCAGCGCAAAGAGCTTATCGTTAGGGCGCTGGAAACGCATTTTTGTAGGGCAAGCGCTCCGCTTGCCGAGGGAAAAGAGGCAGGCGGAGCGCCCGCCCTGCAATCGATTATCGAGCGCAACGATGCCCCGGTGCGCCGCGCGGAGGGGATGGAATTACAAAGCGGCCTCCTGTTCGGCGTCGCGCCTGACGAGATCGAGATCGAGGTCGCCGGATTGAAATTGCAGATCGATCTGCTCCATTCCCAGAAGACCGGTTTTTACCTCGATCAACTCCCGAACTACGCGCTCGTCGCGCACCACGCCGCGGGGCGCCGGGTGCTCGATTGTTTCGCCAGCCAGGGTGGATTCGCGCTCGCCTGCGCGCGCGCCGGTGCCAGCGAAGTCGTCGCTGTGGAAGCCGGCGCGGCGAGCCTGCGCGCGGCGGAACAAAACGCCGTGCGCAATCAACTAGCAGTGCGCTGGGTCGAGCAGGATGTTTTCCAATTCCTCCGCGGGGCCGAGAAAGCGGAAGAAGAATTCGACCTGATCATTCTCGACCCGCCCTCTTTTACGAAAAGCAAAGGCGGCCTGCACGATGCCTTGCGCGGTTACAAGGAGCTGCACGTTCGCGCCTTCAAATTGCTTTCGCCTCACGGAATGCTGGCGACCTTCTCCTGCTCGCATCACGTCGGCGCGGAAATCTTCGAAAAAATGATCGCCGACGCGCTCGTCGATGCGCGCCGCTCCGCGCGGCGGCTGGCGCGTTACGAACAGGCGCTCGATCATCCCGTGCTTCCGACCCTGCCGGAGACAGAATATTTTCGCGGGACGCTGCTCGAGATGATGCCCGGTCGTTAGGCGGCAGAATCAATCGGGCCGTCTCGAGAAAATCCGAATCCACTCGTCGTTGGTTCGCCAAATGTAGGGCTCCGTGGGAGTGACCACGTTGCCGAAACTAGCGCGCGGCGAGAAGGAGGCGGAGGTGGCGGGTCGAGGCGTGGAGAAGCCGGAAATCAGGTAGTCGAATTCCTTTCGTTGGAGCAAAGCCACGGCATCGGACCATGATGCGACTTGGACCGAGGCGCCAATGCGACTCAGCTCGCTTGGCAATAAACCAAGTTCGGCAATCGCCAGGACGCGATCCGTTTTCCGAACGCGCGCTTGCAACCAATCGACCGCCTGAATGCGGCTATCGCGGTGAAAAATTCGGTAGCGCAACGGTTCGAAGGAAGAAAAACCCGCATTGATGACGATCGCCCCGATGACCAGCGCGATGACCGGGTTCCAAAGCGCCGCTTGGCCGCTCCGGCCCGACCAACCCAGGAGTTGATGGAATGCAAACGCGCCAGCAATACAGAATGGCGGAAGCAAGGGCAGGAGATTGCGAAAGGGTTGAAAAGGTTTCCCGATGAAAAGACCGATCAGAATAACTCCGAAAAGAATCCAGCCGAGCGCCACGGGCCGATCGATCTCCGAACGAAGCATCAGGACCAACCCAAGGCAGCCGACAATCATTAATGGCCAACCTAACTCGTAGTTAGACACAGCCTGCCCAAAATATCCGGGCACGGAAGTCATCGTCGTATAGCCATGGGCGAGCGCGAGGAGAGCCCGGAAGACAGCCGCGGAATTAGACACCGTCGCCGGTGCCATCAGGGCTGCCGTGAAACAGAATCCACCGCTGGCCAGCCCCAGCAGGCGCAGGCGGAAGGTTTTGCTGACGGGCAAGGTGATGAGCGTGAACGCCACCGCGGCAAAGACCACGGCCACCGTATACTTGGAAGCAAAGGCCAATCCCGCCGCCGCGCCGGCATAGGCCGCCCGCCGGCTCATCCTGCCGTCTCCCATGGCAGGCTCTTTCACCAGACAAGCGCAGAAAAACAGCGACCAAACAGCAAAAAACGTTGCGAAAGTATCGACAATGATATTTGACGCCCGACTGGTTAGGGCGGGACAGGTGGCGACAAGAATCAGCGATAACCGCTCGACCCGATCTCCCGCCAGAATGCCTGCAATCCTACCCGCCAGGACCACCGTCCCGACGCTCAGAAAAATCGCAACGAAGCGGCCGGCGACAATCAAGGCCGGGGGTGAGATGAGATCATAGTTGTCCCCCTTGGAGGTGTGAATGTCTCGATCCCTTGGCAGATCCTTACGGAAACCATGCCCATGCACGAGGCGATAGACCGGCGAATAAGCAATCAACGCGGCGGCCGTGAGGTAAGCCGGTAGCGAAGGATAATAATACCATTTCGTATCCAGGCTGCGGTGGTTAAGAAGCTCGATTGACTGATGCAGCACATATCCTTCGTCGATATAATCGATATAGGGCAGCCCCGAACAAATCGTCGGCCCCCGCAATAGAACCGCCAAGAGAATGGCTCCGGCCCAGCAGAATCTGTGGAGCAGTTGGGGGAACGTCGACGAACAAAATTGCGCTCGGAATTGTTCTCTGAGACGGTTCACCCTTTGATATAAGGTCTCCTCGGGTCGTGAAATCAATTCCGAATGCAGAGCCTGATTTTCGAAAAAGACTTTCGACTGCAATCTGGGAATTGACCAAGGCCGGAGCTTGCACCGTTGCGACAAGGAAATGCGAAAATCTGTCGTGAAAATTCTGGCAATCGCGGCGCGGCCAATTAATATGCCGCCGTAGCGTTCGCGCGACCGGACAACACCAGTCGCCGGGCGCACTCAAAACGCCATGGCCGAACGCATCCGTCCGATCGAACAAATGCTGGAACTCAACGAAGACGACAGTCTTGGCACCGAGCACCTCGACTCCCAGGTGC
>DATMNS010000191.1:0-8667 GCA_035568735.1 Chthoniobacterales bacterium
GTCGATGCCCACCGGAAAATCCAGGCCTCCTCCAAGGAGAAGGAGGAAGAATACTTCAAGGCGGTTCCGGTCACGATCACCACCGAAGGCGACAAAGTCATCGTGCGCGCCATCCACCAGCGCGATTCGTTGGGCAAGCAGCTGTGGAGAATGTTCGGCCACACCCGGACCGACGCGCGCTACACCCTGCGCGTCCCGTCCAATTTCAACCTCGATCTCGATACCTCGGGTGGCGACATTTCCACGCACGACCTCACCGGAAAGATGAAGATCGACACCAGCGGGGGCGACCTGAATTTCGGTCAAATCCACGGTGAGATTCACGCCGACACGAGCGGCGGCGATATCACGGCGAAGGATTGCGATGGCACGACCGCCCTCGACACCAGCGGAGGACGGATCGAAGTGACGGGTGGCCGCGGGCAATTGAATGTCGATACCTCGGGTGGCAACGTCACGGTGCTGAACCGTCTCGGCGACACGAAAGTGGAGAGCAGCGGCGGCAAACTGCGGCTCGGCAACATCAGCGGTAAACTGAACGCCGAAACATCCGGCGGATCGGTTTCCGCCATTCTTCCCTCGCCTGTGACCGGCGATGTGCGCCTCGAAACCTCCGGAGGCAGCATCACGGTGCTGACGCCAGCGAACGCCGCTCTCACGATCGACGCCGAAACCAGCGCAGGCGGGGTGCGGAGCGATTTGCCCATCGCGCGGAGCAGCACCGAGAGCGATTCGCTCAAGGGCACGTTGAACGGCGGCGGCACGAAACTTGTCCTGCGCAGCAGCGCCGGTTCGATCGAGATCGTCGCCGCCGAAAAGCAAACTGCGCAACAGTAATGAGCACCGTTACACAGCCATCCTGGCTGTCTCGTAGTGCGGGCGTCTCGCCCGCCGGATGCAATGAACCTGCGGGCAAGATGCCCGCACGACCGATCAGGCGGGACGCCTGAATTACGATGAACGATTTTCGCTATGCCGTTCGCCAGTTAATCAAGAACCCGGGTTTCGCCACGGTTGCAATTCTTACCCTCGCCCTCGGGATCGGCGCCTGCGCCGCGATTTTCTCCGTCGTTAACGGCGTCCTCCTGCGGCCGCTCGATTATCCGCAACCCGATCGCATCGTCGTTATGCGCGAGACGAATCTGCCGCAGTTCCCAATCTTCTCCGTTTCGCCGCCGAACTATCTGGACTGGCAGAAGCAGACGAAATCGTATTCCGCCATCGCGGCCTACAGCGGCGATCAGATCAACCTCACCGGCGAAGGCGAACCGCAGCGGCTCGTCGGGGTGAAGGCGACCGCAGATTACTTCAAAGTCTACGGCGTGCAGCCGGTGCTCGGACGGACGTTCCTGCCGGACGAAGACGCGGTCGGGAAGAATCACGTCGCGGTTCTGAGCAATCCGTTTTGGCAACGCGTCTTCGGCGGCGAGAAGAACGTCATCGGGCGCGCCGTGCAGTTGAACGGCGAGGCCTACACGGTGATCGGTGTGGCGCCGCCGGATTTTGGGCAGCAGAGCAAGGTCGATGTGTGGACGCCGATGGCCTTCAGCGCGGAGGAGCGCGACAACAAATATCGCGGCGCGCATTATCTCGGCGTCGTCGGTCGCCTGAAACCGGGCGTAACCGTGGTGCAGGCGAAGGCGGAGCTGGAGGTGCTTGCGAAGCAGCTCGCGCGGCAGTATCCCGACTCGAACAAAGGCTGGGGCGTCTTCATGATGTCGATGCTCGACTACAGCGTGCGCGATGTGCGCGTCGTCCTCTACACGCTGGTCGGCGCGGTCGGGTGCGTGCTCCTGATCGCCTGCGCGAATATCGCGAATCTTTTGCTCGCACGCGCGACGGCTCGGCATCGCGAGTTGTCGATCCGCGCCGCGCTCGGGGCGAACCGGTTTCGACTCGTTAGGCAATTGCTCACCGAAAGTGTGCTCCTCGCGCTTTGTGGAGGGGCGGCTGGTTTGCTTGTCGCGAACTGGGGACTCGCCGCCTTGCTCGCCCTCGCGCCGGAAGATCTGCCGCGGGCCAGCGGCATTCAGCTCAACGCCACCGTCCTGATTTTTTCCTTCCTCCTCAGCATCGTCACCGGTGTGGTCTTCGGCGTTGCGCCGGCCTGGCTCGCCGCGCATACCGACATGAATGAATCGCTCAAGCAAGGCTCGCGCGGCTCGACCGATGCGCGCGGCCGGCTGCGCGGTGCGCTCGTTGTGATCGAAGTAGCCTTCGCGTTGGTCTTGTTGGGCGGGGCGGGATTGCTGGCGCGCAGTTTCATGCGGCTCACGCACGTCGATCCGGGATTCAATCCGAACAACGCGACCGTCCTGCGCCTCGCGCTGCCGGAGAAAAAATACGAGAAGAACGAACAGCAGGTGGCCTTCGCCGACGCGCTCCTCGAGAAGCTGCACGTGCTGCCCGGCGTGCAGGAGGTCGGGCTCACCCACACCTTGCCATTGTTAGGCGATTGGGTCCTGACGTTTGAAATCGCCGGCCGGCCGAAGCTCGCGCCGAGCGATTTGCCCAACACCAACTACTACGCGGTCACGCCCGGTTACTTCCACGCCATGGGCATTCCGCTCATTCGCGGCCGGCTTTTCACTCCGCAGGACAACGCCAAGGCGCCGCGCGTCGCGATCATCAACGAGACGATGGCGAAACAATTCTTCCCTAACGAGGACCCGATCGGAAAACAGATCAACGTGCAGAACGGTCCGGACACCTTTCGCCAGATCGTCGCCATCGTCGGCGACATCAAACAATACGGCGTCGACAAGGAGACGACAGCGCAGACTTACGAGCCGTTCGCGCAACACCCGTTCAACACCCTCAACGTTGTCCTGCGCAGCACGGGCTCGCCCGCGGCGCTGATCGGGGCGCTCCGACCCGCGGTTTATTCCATCGACAAAGATCAGCCGGTCGGCACGATCCGGCCGCTCACGGAAATTCTCTCGGAGACGATCGCGAAACAGCGCTTCGCCATGACGCTCGTCGCCGTCTTCTCGATCGTCGCGCTGATCATCGCGTCGGTCGGGATTTACGGCGTCATGTCTTACAACGTCGTGCAACGCCGGAGCGAGATCGGCATCCGCATGGCGCTGGGCGCGCAGACGCGCGATGTGCTCAGTCTCATTCTCGGCAGCGGTGGCAAGCTGGTCGGGATCGGATTGCTCGTCGGCCTGGTCGCGACCTTTCTCGCGACCCGCGCGATGGGCTCGATTCTTTTCCAGACGAACGCCTACGATCCGCTCACCCTCGGGGCGATCACGCTCTTGCTCGCGGCGGTCGCGCTCGTCGCCTGTCTGCTCCCGGCGCACCGCGCGACCAGGGTAAATCCGACGGAGGCTCTGCGGGCCGAGTGAAGCCTGGCGAATCATTCGAGCGTCGTCATTTTTTCCACCGTCACAAGCCGCGAACTCAATGAACGACCTCCGCTTCGCGCTCCGTCAACTCCACAGATCGCCCGGCTTTACGGTCATCGCCGTCCTCACGCTTGCGCTCGGGATCGGCGCGAACACCGCCATCTTTTCGGTTCTGGAAAGCACCCTGCTCCGGCCGCTGCCCTTTCCCCACGCCGACCGACTCGTTAGGCTGTACGAACTTTCGGGCGAGAGCGGCGAGCGGAGCACGCGCTTGAATCTTTCGCCCGTGGCCTGGCAACAATGGCGCGAGCAGAGCGGCCAGATTTTCGAGGGCATCGGCGCTGCCACCGGCGCGAGCCTCACCCTCGGTGCCCGGGCGGGCGAACCGGCACGCAACATTCCCGCGGCGCTGATCAGCGCAAACTTTCTCGACGTGGTGGGATTGCAACCGGCGCTCGGCCGTAACTTCGTCGCGGCGGAAGACCGGCCGGGTGCGGAGCGGGTCGCGATCGTCGGCTATGATTTCTGGCGGCAGCAGCTCGGGGGACGGCGCGACGTTCTCGGCACGACCGTCGTCCTCGATGGAATCCCCTGCGCCGTTGTCGGCGTGATGCCGAAGACCTACCGGCACCCATATCGTGCGGAGGTCTGGTTGCCGCTTCGGACCGATTTTTCCGCGCCCAGATCGCAGCACCATTATCTCTATGGGGTGGCGCGAATCCGGCCCGGGCTCACCCTCGGGCAGGCACAGGCCGCGACGGATCGCATGTGCGCTGCGATCAAAGAAACGACGCACGATCCCGCAAGCTCTGCGCGCACCGAACTGATGCTCTTGCGCGACAGCTTCATCCTCGATCTCCGGCCGAAACTCCTCATCATCGCGGGTGCCGCGCTCTGCGCGCTGCTCGTCGCGGCGGCGAATTTTGCCGGCCTGCTCCTCGCGCGCGCGGTCGAGCACGGCGGCGAGATGGCTTTACGCGCGGCCCTCGGCGCCAGTCGCGGGCGACTCGTTAGGCAAGGTCTCGTCCAGTCACTCCTCCTCACCGCCGCCGGCACGATTGGGGGGCTGCTCCTGGCCGGCTGGTTCACGCCACTCCTCGTCGCGCTCAGTCCCGAGGGCTCCGACACCACGGGCAGCGCGATTCGCGAATTCGATTACGCGGTCCGGCTCGACTGGCCCGTCTTCGCCTTCGCGGTCGGGGCGATGCTGCTGGTTGGGGTCGGCGTCGGCCTCTTCCCCGCGTGGCGCGCGGCCCGGACCGATTTGCGCGAAGCGCTGAGCAGCGTGGCCCGCGGCGCGACCCTCGACGGCAGCACCCGGCGCTGGCTGAGCGGACTTATTGTCGTGGAAATCGC
Source organism: Chthoniobacterales bacterium (assembly GCA_035568735.1). GTDB lineage: Bacteria > Verrucomicrobiota > Verrucomicrobiia > Chthoniobacterales > UBA10450 > Palsa-1392. The sequence continues at coordinate 4,707 of DATMNS010000191.1, forward strand.
GGTCGCCGCGGTCCTGCTCGTCGGCAGCCTGTCGCTCACGGAATATTTTCGCGCGATCGTTAGGCAACCTTGGGGATTTGCGACTGATCATCGGCTCGTTTTTAGCGCGATGTTTGCCGAACGACTCTTCCCATCGCCGGAGGCGCGGCGGCGCGCGATCGATCGCTCGCTGGAGGAACTGCGCGCGCTCCCCGGGGTCCGCTCCGCGTCCGTCACCGCGCCGCCGCCGATGGACGCGTCCTGGGACACGATTCCCTGCGCGCCGGAAGGAAGTCATCCGCCGGCCCCAAGTGGAGTTTTCTTTGCCTACCTGCGCGCGATCGGCCCGGGCTACTTCACGACGATGGGCCAACCCCTGCTCCGCGGCCGCGATTTCAATGCGGACGATCGCGCGGGTTCGCCGCCGGTCTGCATCGTCAACGCGTCGTTCGCGCAGCGGTTTTGGCCTGACGAAGATCCGATTGGGAGACGCGTGAAGGAGGGCCGCTTCGATGGCTCACACCCCTGGCTCACGGTCATTGGCATCACCGGTGACACCAAGGCGGTGGCCGATCCGCGCGACGGGGAAGTGGTCGGCACTCTTTATTTTTCGCTCTCGCAGGCGATCGCGGCGGGATTCGACGAGATGAGTTTCGTGGTGGAGACCGCGGGCCCGGCGCTCGCCGCTTCCCCCGGGGCGCGAGGCGCAATGGCCCGCGCGGACAACCGCATCGCCGCCTACAACGTCACGTCGCTGGAAAATGCTGCGACGGATTCCTGGGTGACGGAACGTTTTCTTTTTGTCCTGGTCTCGCTCTTCGGATTGCTCGGACTCGTGCTCGCGGCCATCGGAGTTTACGGATTGCTCGCCTTACAGGTCGCGCGCCGCTTCCGCGAGTTTGGCGTGCGCGTCGCTCTCGGCGCGACCGGCGCGACGCTCGTTAGGCTGGTCGCCGGCCAGGGCGTCCGCTTGCTCGGCCTTGGTTTTGTAACGGGCGCGCTTGGTGCCTGGGCCGGGGTGCGCGTTCTGCAGCATGAATGGCCGGGCGTGCCGACGGGCAATCCGTTGATCTGGCTCGGTGCCGCCGCCCTCCTCTCCCTCGGCGTCGCGCTGGCCTCGTGGTTTCCCGCCCGCCGCGCCGGGCGCATCGATCCCGTGGTGGCCCTCCGTTCCGAATGAATTTCTACCTTGCCTAACGAATCGAACTTTACATGAACGACTTCCGCTTCGCTCTCCGGCAGCTCCGCAAATCGCCCGGCTTTACCGTCATCGCCGTCCTCACGCTCGCCCTCGGAATCGGGGCCAACACCGCCATCTTCAGCGTGGTCAACGCCGTTCTCCTCAAGCCGCTGCCCTTTCCCGCGCCCGAACAATTGATCGCCATCGGCAGCACCAACACACATGACGGCACGCCGCGCGATCAGCTCAACTCGCTCTCCTATCCCGATTTCTTCGATTTCCGGAAACAGAATCGCACCCTGGCGAGCAGCGCGGTTTATCGCGACCAGTCGGTCGCGTTCACCGATGCGAACGGCGCGCAAAGCTTTCTCCAAGTGAAGTGCAGCGCCGAATTCTTCGACGTCCTCGGGATCAAGCCAACGATCGGACGCGGATTTGCCCGCACCGACGAGCAGGCCGGAGGTGGCCCGGGCGGGTTCAAGGTCATTCTGAGCCATGACTTTTGGCAGAAGCATTTCGGCGGCGAGCAAAATGTGCTCGGGCGCACGGTCGAACTGGATCGACGGCCCTTCACGGTCATTGGCGTGCTGCCGGCGCACTTTCAATTCCCGATCCAGACGGAGTCGATCGAGTTCTACGTGACGGTCGCTGAAGACGCCTCATCCTCGGACGGATCAAAGCCGGTGACGGAAGAGCGAGGCAACCACACCCTCGAAGCGATCGGGCGACTCAAGCCTGGCATTTCGATCGCGCAGGCGCAGGCCGATCTCTCGGCCATCGCCGCCAATCTCGAAAAGCAATACCCTGATACCAACTCCTATTTCGGCGCGCTCGTGAAGCCGTTGCGGGAGGAGCTGGTCGGTGATGTCCGGACGGCGCTCTATGTTTTGTTTGGCGCCGTCGCCTGCGTCCTCCTCATCGCGAACGCGAACGTCGCCAATCTTCTGCTCGCCCGCGCCTCGGTCCGCGGCAGGGAGATCGCCTTGCGGGCGGCGTTAGGCGCGAGCCGCGGGCGCATCGTGCGGCAACTGCTCACCGAAAGTGTCGTGCTCTCCGCGCTCGGCGGCGGTCTGGGCCTGCTCGTCGCGCAGTGGGGCACCGCCGGGTTGATCCACGCCGTCCCGCAGAACATTCCGCGCATCGGCGACATCCAGCTCGATGCCGCGGTCCTTGCCTTCACCCTTTTCGTCTCGCTCGCCACCGGCGTCATTTTCGGGCTCGTCCCGGCCTGGCAGGCCTCGCACATCGACCTGAACAGCGCGCTCAAGAGCGGCCTGCGCACCGGCGGCGACAGCGCGCACAAGGGCCGGGTGCGCAACGCGCTCGTCATGGCGGAAGTGGCCCTCGCGCTCGTCCTCCTCATCTGTGCGGGATTGCTCATTCAAAGTTTCGCGCGGCTCGGCCAGGTGCCAACCGGACTGCGCCCAGACCGCCTTTTGACGGCGCGCTTCGACTTGCCGGGATCGGCCTACCCAAAGAACGAAAACATCATCGCGTTCTTCCAGCGGTTGATGCCGAAAATTCGCGCCCTTCCGGGCGTGGAAGCGGCGAGCACGATCATGCCGCTGCCCTTGAGCTCGAGCAACATGGTGACGGATTTCGACCTCGCTGATCATCCGCTGCCGGAAGGCCAACGGCCCGCCGCACCGGCGCGGGTCGCGGGGACGGATTACTTCAGGACAATGGGCATTCCGGTGCGGCAAGGCCGGGTTTTCGACGCGCACGACGGGTTCGATACCACGCCGGTCGTGATCGTGAACGAACTCTTCGCGAGCAAGTATTTCCCCGGGCAAAACGCGATCGGCAAACAGATCACGCCTGGTTTCAGTACCGATGATGAGAAACCAAAAATGCGCGAAATCATCGGCGTGGTCGGCAATGTGAAACACCGCTCGCTGCGCAATGAAGACACCCCCGAGATGTATCTGCCGCAGACGCAGATTCCGTTCGACCGCATGACCCTCGTCGTGCGCACCGGGGTCGCGAATCCCGCCAGCCTGACCGGGGCGATTCGCGCGCAACTTGCCGCGGTCGATCCGAATATTCCCCTAACGAATGTAAGGGTCTTTGAGGAGTACATCTCGCGCTCGCTGGCCCGGCCGCGTTTCAATGCTCTTCTCCTCTCCATCTTCGCCGGGACCGCGCTCCTCCTCACCGCCATCGGCATCTACGGTGTGATGGCCTATTCCGTCGCGCAGCGGACGAACGAGATCGGCATCCGCATCGCGCTCGGCGCGGCGCAATCTTCCATCTTCCGGCTTATCGTCGGCCAGGCGATGGTCCTGGTCGCGGTCAGCGTCGGGATCGGGCTGATCGGCGCGGTCGCCACCACCCGCTTGCTCAACACCCTGCTCTTCGGAGTGGGTGCGTGGGACCCGCTGACCTTCGGCGCGATCGTGTTCCTGATGGCGGCAGTGGCTTTTCTCGCCGCCTGGCTGCCGGCGCGTCGCGCCGCGCGAGTCGATCCCATTATTGCCCTGCGCACGGAATGAAACTCCCGCCTAACGAGGACGTCTTGTGTTGACCGATTTCAAATACGCCCTGCGGATGCGAGGCGCACGACGTTTTCACCTACTCGAGCGACGTCTTATTGTTAGGCGTGACCGCCTTGCTCGCCAGCTATATCCCGGCGCGTCGCGCCATGAAAGTCGGCCCGATGGTCGCCCTCCGCTATGAGTGATTTTCGTTTCACCTTTCGTCAGCTGCGCAAATCGCCCGGCTTTACCTTCGTCGCCGTTCTCACTCTCTCGTTAGGCATCGGCGCAAACACCGCTATCTTTAGCGTGATTAATGCGGTGTTGC
>DATMNS010000192.1:0-12196 GCA_035568735.1 Chthoniobacterales bacterium
GGATCGCCTTCGTAGGCCGCGTCGATGTCGTTCCAGAGCATCTCCCGCACACTGGCAAGCTTGGAAAAGAAGTCCGTCAGGATGCGATCGGCTTCAGGTTCGACCGCGCCGTTGCTGCCTTCGCGAGCAAGGCTCTTGCACATTTCCGGGCGGAGCCGGGTGCGAAGCGAGCGAATCCGGCTGCGGGTGAGTTCAGGCAGATCGCCCGGCTGAATTACCGGCTCGCCATGAAAACCAGGGAAAAGAAGGCTGAGCAATTCGACGCAGGCGGCGTCGATCGCCGGCCGCGAGGGGAGGGTGGCGGCGGCGTCGAGGTAATTGATGCCGCCGTCGGCGCTGTAGGTGCGCAACAACGCGTCGACTGAATCGTTCAGAGTCTCGTCCATCTGGGCGAACATCGGTGAGGTAGGAGGGATTGAAAATCGAAAAGGTTTGCTCGATGTCGTCATCCTGAGCGGAGCGCAGCGCAGTCGAAGGATCCCGTCGCGTAACGTTCCCCCCTGGTGCAAGCTTTAAGATTACTCCGCGGGATCGCTCGACTTCGCTTGGGATGACGGCGGCCTTCGCCGTCACAATTGCAATGGCAACCGACGCCGTTAGTTTGCTTTTTCACTTCATGAGCTCCTTTGCCATCCACCCGCTCGACCCTAACGAGATCAACGCGCTCCTGCGTGCTTCCCATTCCGATCCTTTCCGGGTGCTCGGTCCGCATCGCGCGGGCGACGACCTGGTGATCCGCGTTTTTCGACCGGAGGCGCGGGGGATTGAAATCGTGGCGGCGGACGATCAAGCACAGGTCTTTCCGGCCGAACGCCTGCACATCGAGGGAATTTACCAGGCGACGATTCCCGGCCAGTCGGCCGGTTTTTCCTACTTCGTGAAGGTGCTCGCGTTCGATGGCTCCGAACTGTTGCTCCGCGATCCCTACAGCTACGGGCCGATCATGGGCGACGTGGATCTGCATCTCTTTGCGGAAGGAAATCACAAGCAACTCTACGAAAAATTCGGCGCGCATATCCGCGTCGTCGGCGGCGAGCGTGGCGTCTACTTCGCGGTCTGGGCGCCGAATGCCGCACGGGTCAGCGTGGTCGGCGATTTCAATGGCTGGGATGGCCGCGTTCATCCGATGCGCAAGCTGCTCGCGGGCGGCGTCTGGGAAATTTTCATACCCGGAGTCAACGAAGGCGCGCATTACAAATTCGAGATCAAGACGCAGACCGGAGCGCTTCTCTTGAAGAGCGATCCGTTTGGATTTTTCAGCCAACACGGTGCACAGACCTCGTCGATGGTCTACAACCTCGAGCGCTACCAATGGAGCGACGACCAATGGATGGCGGAGCGCCCGCAGAAACAATGGCACCGGAGCGCGGTCAGCATTTACGAAGTGCATCTCGGCTCGTGGCGGCGGGTGGCGGAGGAGGGGAATCGGTTCGTCAGCTATCTCGAGTTTGCGCAGACCCTGCTGCCCTATGTACTCGAAATGGGCTTCACCCACATCGAGCTGCTGCCCATCGCCGAGCATCCCTTCGAAGGCTCGTGGGGTTATCAGGTGACCAACTACTACGCGCCGACCAGCCGTTTCGGCACTCCGGACGAGCTGCGCCATTTCATCGATGCCTGTCATCGCGCCGGCATCGGCGTAATCATGGATTGGGTTCCCGCGCATTTTCCCAAGGATGCGCACGCGCTCGCGCAATTTGACGGCACGGCTCTCTATGAGCACGCCGATCCGCGGCAGGGGGAGCACCAGGATTGGGGCACGTTGATTTTTAACTTTGGCCGCAACGAGGTGCGGAATTTCCTGACCGCGAATGCGCTCTTCTGGCTCGACAAGTATCACATCGACGGTCTGCGGGTCGATGCGGTCGCCTCGATGCTTTATCTCGATTACTCGCGCCAGCCGGGACAATGGATCCCGAATGCGTTCGGCGGCCGCGAGAATCTCGACGCCGTCTTTTTCCTCAAACAGGCAAATGAACTCTGCTACGAAGGTTTCCCCGGCGTGATGACGATCGCCGAGGAATCAACCGCCTGGCCGGGCGTGTCGCGACCGACGTATCTCGGCGGTCTCGGGTTCGGGTTCAAATGGAACATGGGCTGGATGCACGACTTCCTGCACTACATGTCGCTCGACCCGATCTACCGCCGCTTCCATCAGGGGAACGTCACCTTTTCGATCATGTACGCGTTCCAGGAACACTTCATACTCGTGCTCAGCCATGATGAGGTAGTGCATGGCAAGGGTTCGCTCATCTCCAAAATGCCGGGCGACGAATGGCAGAAGTTTGCCAATCTGCGGATGTTTTACGCGTGGATGTTCGCCCACCCGGGCAAAAAACTGCTCTTCATGGGGGGCGAGTTTGGGCAGGTGCGGGAGTGGAATCATGATCGCGGTTTGGATTGGGAACTAACAGAATTGCCGCGCCACGACGGGCTGCGTCGCCTGGTGCAACACCTCAACCACGTCTATCGCAACGAGCCCGCGCTCTGGGATCGCGACGACTCGCACGAGAGCTTCGAATGGATCGATTTCCACGATGCTGACCACTGCGTGGTCGCGTTCCTGCGCCGCTCGCAGGAGGGCGAGCTGCTCGTCTTCGCGGTCAATGCGACCCCGGTCGTGCGCTACAATTACCGGATGGGCGTGCCCGGCGACGGCTTCTATCGCGAGATCATCAATACCGACGCCGAGACTTACGGCGGGAGCAACGTCGGCAACCTCGGGGGGTTGGATGCGGAAGCGGTCGAGTGGCAGGGGCGCACGCATTCCATCGTGGTGAATCTGCCTCCGCTCGCGGTCGTGGCCTTCAGGCGCGAAGCAGCGGGCGAGCCGGTGACGGCCTCCTGACCGGCTGGCTGCAAGGGCGAAAAAGCGCCCCTGAGCGGATCACCGAGCCGGTCAAGGGTAATGTCCGTTCATTGTCAGCCGCGGGCGGCTACAACGGCGACAGGCCGCAACGGGCAATCGACGAACACCAACTGACTAAAAATACTCTATCTTTGTTGCTTGACGCTCCGTGTTCTCGCACCCAGTCTGGCCCTTGTTAATCTTCTTATCATGAAAAAAACAGATTCCGCCTTCACCCTCATCGAACTTCTTGTCGTCATCACGATCATCGCGATTCTGGCCAGCATTGCGCTGCCGGTATTTAACGGTGTGACCGAGCGTGCCAACCAAACCAAAGACCTTTCCAACGCCAAGCAGGTTGCGCTCGCGTTGAAAGTATTCGCGACTGATAACAACGGATTCTTCCCGTCGAAGAGCCCGTCGGGGGATTATAATTCGGCGACACCTCTCGCGGCCGGCGCGGTCTCGAACGATGCCTTCTGGTGGCTTTTCCCGAATTACCTGCAGTCCGAAGACGTCTTTGCCGTCGCCTCGTCGCAATGGTCGCCGGCTAGTCCTGATAACAAGACAGATCCTGCGACTGCAACGACTCGGGTCGATACGCTCAAGGCGGGTGAAAATACGTATTCGTATGTTCTCGGATTAACGGATACGTCCAATGCGGCGTTTCCTTTGCTGGCGGATGGTTTCAGCCAGGCCACGCCGATTGCTTACGAAACCAGCAAATCTCTGAAGGGCGGTGTCTGGGCAGGCAAGAAGGCGATCGTCATTTTCTGTGACGCGAGCGGGCAGATCGTGAAGGTCGATTCAAACACCCCCCATGTTGTTAAGCGCCCAACTGGCGAAAATCTTTTCGCTTCGGCTGCGGACTGGCTTGATGCAACGGCCAATCCCGTCATCAACCCGCAATAAGCGGCGGCGGCTGGTTAGCTCACCGTCGATTCGAATTCACCATCGCGGACGCGGGTCTTGATCCGCGTCCGCGTTTTGGCTTCCGCGACCCGCCGGATGACGTTGCCTTGCGCATCGCGCGTGATGCTGTAGCCCCGCTCGAGGGTCGCTTCTGGGCCGAGGATGCGAAGCATACCCGACAAGCGTTCCCACCGTTGCCGCGCCGCGCTCAGGCGTTGCTTCGAGCATTCACCCAGCCGCCGCCCGATTTCCCGCAGCTCTTGCTTTCGTGCCATTAGTTCCCGGGCGGGATGGTGCGCTTTCAGGGCAAGCTGAGCATTCGTCAGGCGGGTTCGCTCCGTGATTTGGCGGCGTTCCACCGCTCGCCGGAACGACTCCCGGGAAAGGTCGAGCTGTTGTTGTGCGTTGCGCAGCCGTTGGCTCAGTTCGCGGAACAATACCTTATCCGAAACGCCGCTCAGCCGGCCGCGGGCTTGGGCGAGGAAATTGCGCCAGCATTTCTCGAGCGAGTTTTTCAACTCCTGCATGCGTCGCGCGAGATCGCGCGCGTCGGGGACAATCAACTCGGCCGCCGCGCTCGGAGTCGGCGCGCGCAAATCCGCCGCGAAATCCGCGATCGTGAAATCGATTTCATGACCCACCGCGGAAACGACCGGAATGGCGGAATGGAAAATGGCCCGCGCTACGATCTCCTCATTGAACTCCCAAAGGTCTTCGATGCTCCCGCCGCCACGCGTCACCACGAGCACGTCGAGCGCCTTCCAGGATTCGTTAGGCGCGTTCAGTTCGCGGATCGCGCTGGCGATTTCCAGCGCCGCGCCGGTCCCCTGCACCCGCACCGGACTGATCAAAACCTCGACGCCCGGCGCGCGCCGGCGCAGGATATTGAGCATGTCCTGAATGGCAGCGCCGCTCGGCGAGGTGATGATGCCGATGCGTCGCGGAAATTTTGGCAGCGGCCGCTTGCGCGCCGTTTCGAAAAGACCTTCCGCTTCCAGTTTGCGCTTCAGCGCCTCGAATTTCGCCTGCAACAAGCCGAGCCCGCGCGACTGCAAAATCTGCACGCTCAGCTGATACTGGCCGCGCATCTCGAAGACGGTGATGTTGCCGTAGACCTGCACCTGCATCCCATCGGCCAGCGGCGTGGAGGAGGGCGGAAGGGTGTCGCGAAAAATCACGCAGTTGAGCGCGGCGCGCTGATCCTTAAGCGTGAAATACTGGTGGCCCGAGGGATGTCTCTTGTAATTGGAAATCTCTCCCTGCACCCAGACCGCGCCGAAACGACTCGCGAGCAGATCGCGAATCGCGCGGGTCAGTTCGGCGACCGTCAGCACCCTGGCGATGTTCGGAAAGAGATCAGTGTCCGAATTCATGAGGTGGCGCGGGAATCTGGGGAGCGCACGCGACTCGCGTGCTGGTTTTGGCGACCCGCCAAAACATTCTTTGCTGCCTCTCGATGACCGAGCAGTGCGGACAGAAAGTTCGCGATGGCGAGTCGCCATCGCCAGCACGCGAGTCGCGTGCGCTCCCCGGGGTTTTGCGGTCGCGCATTCTTACGAACCAAACAATTCGCTCTGCGGTCCGGCCGGCGCCTTCAAACCCAGTTTTCGGTAGGCGTTAGGCAACGCGACCCGCCCCTGCGCGGTGCGTTTGATGTAGCCTTCCATGATCAGATACGGCTCGTTCACTTCCTCCAGCGTGCCGGCTTCTTCCCCGACCGCGACCGCCAGCGAGCTCAAGCCGACGGGGCCGCCGTTGAATTTGTAAATCAGCGTTTCGATGATGCGCTTGTCCCATTGATCGAATCCGTCGCGATCGATCTCAAGCATCGTCAGGGCACGGTCCGCCAGGTCCGCCGTGATGCGCCCCTCGGCTTTCACCTGCACGTAATCGCGCACCCAGCGCAGGAGATTGTTCGCGGTCCGCGGCGTGCCGCGCGTGCGGGTCGCGATCTCCGCCGCGCCTGCGGCATCGATTTCGACGTTCAAGAGACCCGCGCTGCGCAGGATGATTTTCTGCATCTCTTCCGCGCTATAATAATCGAGCCGCGCCGTCATCCCGAAGCGCGAGCGCAACGGCGCGCTCAACATCCCGGAGCGCGTCGTCGCGCCGATCAGCGTGAACTTCGGCAGGCGCAATTGCAGGCTCCGCGCCTGCGGTCCCTGGTCGATGATGATGTCGAGTTTGTAGTCTTCCATTGCCGGGTAGAGGTATTCCTCGATCGTCGGCTGGAGACGATGGATTTCGTCGATGAAAAGGACGTCGCCTTTTTCCAGGCTGGTGAGGAGGCCAGCGAGCTCGCCTGCTTTCTCGATCACCGGGCCGCTCGTGTTCTTGATGTTCACGCCCATCGCGTTGGCGATGATGTGGGCGAGCGTTGTTTTCCCGAGGCCCGGCGGGCCGCTGAGCAGGATGTGCTCGAGCACGTCGCCGCGTTTCTTCGCCGCTTCGACCAGCACCGCGAGCCGCTCACAGACTTTCACCTGACCGGTGAACTCGCTGAACATCGGCGGCCGGAGCGAAATCTCGAAGGCCGGATCAGGTGCGGATGGAACGACGGCAGGCATCAGAAGAAGTTAGACAGGATTTACAGGATTATCAGGATGAAGAATTTCCGGAATTCCAAATCCTGCTAATCCTGTCTCCTCTTACTCGAGATTTTTCGTCAGCACCAATTCCGTTCCGCGGCTGCGCAGGACGTAGTCGACTTGATCGAAGGCGTTGCGAATCAAGTACAGGCCGAGGCCGCCCGGCTTGATCAGATCCGGCGGTCGGCTTTGCATCGCGTTGGGCGGCGCCTGTTTTCCATAGTCGCGCAGCCGCAGGCAGACGCAGTCGTTCCTGCCCTCAAGGGAAAGCGAAATCAAGCGGTCGTCGCGCAGTTGGTAGGCGTGCCGGATGATGTTGGTGCAAGCTTCGTCCACCCCGAGGACCATGAGGGTGCGCTGGCGCTCCGAGAACGGGAACGCTTCGAGGAAGCGCCGCACGCAATTGCGCATCAGAGCGAGATTGCCGGTGTGACTGGAGAACTCGATTTTTTTCTTCGTTTTCTTCATCGCCCCAAAACCGCCCCACCCACGAAGGAGTTTGTCAGGCTTGCAAGCTGGCGAAGATAGCGCGTCGTCGCAACGAGTTTCCGCTGGGCGGTGGGGCGAGACTCGGTCGAGCAGGAAATGACGAATGACGAATGTCTAATGACGAAGGAAGGGCGAAACCCGAATGACCAGCACTTCGCGGCGCCGCCTTCGGGTTTTGGAATTCGTCATTTCCCCCGTTATGCGATCGGCACTGGCAATCCAGCGCGAGCCATGCACTAGTTTTGCATGTCGAAATGGTTCATCGCGCTGCTCTTGCTCGCCACGCCGGGCTTCGCGCAGGAACGGCCCACGGCTTACCAGGCCCTGCGCACGATCGGCATTCAGCTGAAGCGTGACCTCGTCAATCACGTTATCTCGGTTACCGGGACCAACGGCGATCCGCAGCCGCCAACATGGAAGATTTTGCTCGATGATCCGCAGGCCCGGGGCGGCGTGCGGGAGGTGGAAGTGGGCAACGGCCAGATTATCTCCGAGCGCACCCCGTTGCGGTCTTCGGTCGAGGGCTCGTTAGGCGCGGTCATCGATACCTCGAAGCTCAACCTCGATTCGAGCGGAGCCTACACCGTCGCGCGACAGACGGCCGCCAAGTCGCACGTCACTTTCGCGACCGCCGACTACGCCCTGCGGGCCGACGAACGGGGCAATCCGATGTGGATGGTGACGCTGCAAAGCCAGGGCGGCGAGTCGGCCGGCAAGATTTTCATCGGCGCCAATCACGGCACGATCACTCGCACGGAGGGGTTCTTCAGCGGGGGCGATCGGACCGCGGTGGTCGACGAGCAAAGCGACGAGCCCAATACGATGGACGCGGATGACGCCGACGATGGTGACCACAACATCGTCGAGCGCCGGGTCCAGCAGGCTTTCCGGGAGGCGCGCGACGATGTGAAGCGCACTTTCCACAAAGTGCGGCGTTCGTTCGTCGATTTTTTCCAGGACAAATGAATCGCCAGATTTCGTTAGGGCGAAACTTCGTCGAGCCGGGGGAAGACATTGCCTGCCCAAACACCCGCCATCCGGGCTCGCCCGAGTCTCGCCCCGCCGCTTGCCTGAGCACATGCCGTTCAGTCTTGCATTCAGCGGCGCGCGCCCGAAAATGACGCGATGAAAGTCCCGCTCCCCGAGCAAACAGCCTGGAAAAATGTCAGCCACGGCTGGCAGCAGCTTTATGGCAGCTTCGAGGATTTGGGGATCAGCATCGAATGGCACGATTTCCAGACCAGCCAGCCGCTTGATTGGGCGGAGAGTTTCCGGCCGGGCAGCATCGAGTTTTGTCTCAACCTGGAAGGCCGCGGCGCGATCGGTTGCCGGAGCAGCGCCTCGCACGATTACGGCCCGAGCAGCTCCGGCTATTACGCGATCGGCGACGAACCGCTCCACGCGACCCGCCAGGCCCACGACCGCCATCGTTTCGTCACGTTGGAATATTCCCGCCCCTACCTGCAGACGCAGGTCGCGGAATCCGAGAGCGAGCTGGCCCCGGCGATGCGCGCGGTGATTTTTCCGAAGAAGGAAGAGAGCATCGTCTCGCCGCCGCAACCAATGTCGGCCGAGCAGCGCGCGATTGTCGCCAGCCTGAGCGAGCCGCCGGTGCCGAAAGCGGCCCGCATCATCTGGTATCGGAGCAAGGCGCTCGAGCTGATGTCGCATTTCCTTTTCGAGGCGAAGGATCCGGAATTCTTTTGCATGCGGCAGAAGCGGGTCGCCCGCGACCGCGTGCTGCGGACAAAAGAACTGCTGGTGCGCGACCTGGCGAACCCGCCGACTCTCGAGATGCTCGGGCAGGAGGTCGGGTGCAGCCCGTTTTACCTCAGCCGGATTTTTTCGCGCGAAGTTGGCCTGACCATCCCGCAGTTTCTGCGCAACGCGCGGATGGAGCGCGCCGCCGAATTGCTCCGCAGCGGCCGCTATAATGTGACCGAGGCCGCGACGGAAGTCGGCTACTCGAGCCTGAGCCATTTCAGCAAGGCTTTTTGCGAAACGATCGGCTGCTGCCCAGTCCTCTATCCGGCGGCGAAACACATCGTGCTTGATCGTTAGGCCGGAATGAGCGCCGCGGCCGCCAGCGCCGGAGCCAGACGCTCCGGTCTTTTTTTCCTCCCCACCGTGACGCTTTGGCAGCGCGAGATCGTGCGCTTCTATCGCCAGCGCAACCGCATCATTGGTGCGCTCCTCACGCCGTTCGTTTTTTGGTTTCTCATCGGCTCGGGGATTGGGCCGTCGTTCCGCGCCGGCTCGTCGCCTAACGGTGTCGGCTACCTCGAATATTTTTATCCGGGCACGCTCATCCTGATCATGCTTTTCACCGCCATCTTCTCCACCATTTCAATCATCGAGGATCGGCGCGAGGGTTTTCTCCAGTCCGTGCTGGTCGCGCCGATTTCGCCGGGGAGCATCGTCTGCGGGAAGATTCTCGGCGGCACCACGCTTGCCCTCATGCAGGGCTTCATTTTTCTTTTGCTCGCGCCCTTTGTCGGCATTCACATCACGCCCGAGCGGCTCCTGGTTTGTCTCGGCACCCTCTTCGTTGTCGGATTTGGCCTGACCGGTCTCGGTTTTCTCGTCGCCTGGCCGATGGAATCGACCCAGGGCTTTCACGCCATCATGAACGTCTTCCTGATTCCGCTCTGGCTTATGTCGGGCGCGCTTTTCCCCGCGACCAATCCACACTCCTGGATCTTCTGGGCCATCCATCTCAACCCGGTCACCTACGGCGTCGCGGCCGTCAGGCGCGCGCTCTACGCGGCCGACCCCGGGGTCCTTTACCTGCCGAGCTTCACGCTTTCCATCGGACTCTCGGTCGCTTTTGGATTGATCATGTATGTGATCGCTTACTTCCTCGTGCAGCGAAAATCTTCATGAAAATCAAACGCGCTCTCATTTCCGTTTCCGACAAATCCGGCGTGGCCGATTTCGCGCGCGACCTGGAAAAGCAGGGCGTCGAAATCATCTCCACCGGCGGGACGGCCAGCCTGCTGCGCCAGGAAGGCATCAAGACGCGCGACATCTCCAGCTTCACCGGCTTTCCCGAAATTCTCGACGGCCGCCTGAAAACGCTGCACCCGAAAGTGCACGGCGCGCTTCTCTACCTGCGCGGCAACAACGAGCACGAAGCCGCCGCGCGCGAGCACGGGATCGAGACGATCGATCTCCTCGCGGTCAATCTTTATCCCTTCGAAGCCACGATCGCGAAGCCCGGCGTCAACCTGGCCGCGGCGATCGAGCAGATCGACATCGGCGGGCCCGCGATGTTGCGCAGCGCCTCGAAAAATTATCAGTCGGTCACGGTGGTGGTCGATCCGGCGGACTACCAGTCGGTGCTCGACGCGATGCACGATCGCGAAGGCGAAACGACGCTGAAATTGCGCGAGCGCCTGGCGATCAAGGCTTTCCTCAAAACCTCCGATTACGATCGCGCGATCGCGAGCTACCTGAATGAGAAACAGGAAACCGAAACCTCGTTTTCCCTTTCGTTGCCGCTCGTCAGCCGCTTGCGCTACGGCGAGAATCCGCACCAGACGGCGTCGCTTTACGGGACGTTCGCGGACCATTTCGAAAAATTGCATGGCAAGGACCTTTCCTTTAACAACCTGCTCGACATCACGGCCGCGGCCGACTTGATCGATGAGTTTTCTGAGCCGACGGTCGCGATCCTCAAGCACACCAACCCGTGCGGCGTGGGGACCGACCCGGATCTGCGGGAAGCGTGGCTGAAAGCGTTCGCGACCGACAAGCAGGCGCCTTTCGGCGGCATCATTATCTGCAACCGGCCGCTCGATCTTCCGGTGGCCAAGGCGATCAGCGAAATCTTCAGCGAAGTGATCATCGCGCCGGAGTTCGCGACTGACGCCCGCGCCCTGCTCCAGAAAAAGAAAAACCTGCGCTTGATGCGGACGTTGCAACCGGAAGTGCCTAACGAAAAGCCGGCGATGGATGTTCGTTCCGTGCGCGGCGGTTTGCTCGTGCAGCAAAAGGACGCGGCCGAACTCGAAGGTCTCGAAACGAAAGTCGTGACCAAACGTCCGCCAACCAAGCAGGAGATGGCCGCGATGCTTTTCGGCTGGCGGGTGGTGAAACACGTGAAATCAAACGCGATCGTTTACGCGAGCGCGGATCGTACCCTGGGGATCGGCGCCGGCCAGATGTCGCGCGTCGACGCCTCGCGCATCGCGGTCTGGAAGGCGGCCGAGTCAGGCCTGTCGCTCAAGGGCAGCGCGGTCGCGAGCGACGCCTTCTTCCCTTTCGCGGATGGCTTGGTCGCCGCCGCCGAAGCGGGCGCGACGGCCGCGATTCAGCCCGGTGGCTCGGTGCGCGACGAAGAAGCGATCGCCGCCGCCGACGAACGCGGGATGGCAATGGTCTTCACCGGCGTGCGGCATTTCCGGCACTAGAGGCGACTACCGCGCGGGTGCTCCTGTTGCCTTGTAATACACCTTTTTAACCCAAAGATGACGTTTCCGGCGTTTTGGTTTTGTCTCGCCCTGATAGGCATGGTATTGGGCGCGTTTTTCTTTCGGCGGTTGCGGTTAGAATGTTACGAGGAATGGTGCCGCATCGGTAGCCCAAGCGCTTTTCGCGTCAACAATAACGCAAAGCAAAGCTGGTTTATAATGCGGCATATTTTAGCCGGTGATTTTGAACATCTTTCGAACAGACGCGTCGTTAGGCTCGGTCGAGTATTGCGTTACTACCTCTGGCTGTATATCATTGCTTTTTGCGCGTCGATGGCCTTGCTCGTGTTTGTCTTGGTCACATAAGCAATGGTCGTTGTTATGGCTGCCGCAAGGCATCGAAACAAAGAAGGCGTAGAATCAGCCTTCTTTTTTGGACCTCTTGCTTCGGCGGAATAAGCCCGTCAATCCGGGGTCAGTCCTAAGGAAGTAATCATTTCTCGTATGCAGTAGACGGCTCAACTGAGTTCTTTCGGAACAGCAACGCCCCTGTAACCAACTCCTCCCGGTAAAGCGCCTTCAAAAAAGTGCGCGCTGGCGGGACGCCAGCGCCAGCACCCGAGGCGGGTGCGCTACCCAGACTGACGAGTGCAAAGGGAAGCGTCTATGGGTCAGGCTATCCGCCGGTGGCGCCGGAACATCGCGGATTGCACGACGATGCCGAAGATAGTTAGTGCCACGACGAGAACCGTTGTGCCGGTGCTCGGGAGATGAATGCTGCTCGCCAGCAAGCGTGCGCCTTCGATCGCGGAGAAAATAATCAGCGCCCAATCGAAGAGTCCAAGAAGGAGAAACGCGCCGAGGATTCCGCCGACGACGAAAGTGATGATGGAGTAATGCGCATGGTTCGCGATGAACGCCGCCGCGACGGCGATCGCGACGCGTCC
>DATMNS010000193.1:0-8641 GCA_035568735.1 Chthoniobacterales bacterium
CGCTTCCAAGAAAAGTGTCAGTGCCTCGCGCGATTTGCATATCGATATCGATCCGAAGACCGGCGAAATTCGCGCCCTCGCGAATCTGCTCGTGGTCGAAACGGTGACCAACCCGCAGGACGAAATCGCGCTCGATAAGGCGCGCCGGATCAAACCCGACGCGGTGGTGGGCGAAGCGGTCGAAGTGGAGGTGACCCCGAAAAATTTCGGGCGGATCGCCGCCCAGACCGCCAAGCAGGCGATGATGCAGCGAATCCGGCAGGTTGAGAAGGAGATGATCTACGAGGAATTTAAGGATCGCGCGGGCGAGATCGTGAGCGGCACGGTGCGACGCTTCGACCGGTCCGACGTGATTCTCGATCTCGGAAAATTTGAAGCGATCATGCCGCAGCGCGAGCGGGTCGTGGTCGAGGACTACAATGTGGGGGATCGGTTGCGCGCCTACGTCGTCGCGGTCGAGAACGGCATTCGCGGGCCGGAAATCATCATCTCGCGCAGCCATCCGAATTTCGTTAGGCGACTCTTCGAACTCGAGGTGAGCGAGATCGCGGACGGCACGGTCGAAATTCGCGGGATTGCGCGGGAAGCCGGTTATCGGACGAAGATCGCCGTCTTCAGTGACAATCCGAAAGTCGATCCAGTCGGTGCTTGCGTCGGGATGCGCGGTTCGCGAGTGAAAAACATCGTGCGCGAGTTGAACAACGAGAAGGTCGATATCATTCGCTGGAGCTCCGATCCGAAGGAATTTGTCCTCGAGGCCCTCAAGCCGGCGAAGGTTAAGAATCTCGTTTTCGATCTG
Organism: Chthoniobacterales bacterium; assembly: GCA_035568735.1. Taxonomy (GTDB): domain Bacteria; phylum Verrucomicrobiota; class Verrucomicrobiia; order Chthoniobacterales; family UBA10450; genus Palsa-1392. Next base: position 800 of record DATMNS010000193.1, read on the forward strand.
GAGAAGAAGAGCGCGACCATTTCGGTCGATGAAGATCAGCTCTCTCTCGCGATCGGGAAAAAAGGGCAGAACGCCCGTCTCACGTCGCGTCTGACCGGCTGGGAGATTAACATCGAAAAAGAGGCGCCCAGCACCACGGCGGTGGAACAAAAAGTGGCCCACGCCGCGCAAACGCTCGCCACTTCGTTGCCCATCACCGAGGAGCAGGCGATGACCCTGGTGAAAATGGGCTTTACCAATTTGGAAGGATTGCGCGACGCTGAACTGGCCGATCTGGTTGATATTCTTGGCGTGGAAGAAGAGAAGGCGCGCGAAATTTACGAGGCAGTGCACCGGGAAGCCGTCTCTTCGTAAAATGGCCGCGCAGCGAGACCGCTCACGGCCATGAGCAGATTTTTGAGGAACATTGATGCCAACAAAAACGACGACCAAAACCACGGCGCCCAAAGCGCCGGTCCGCAAAGCGGCGAAGTCCGCTGCGCCTGCTAAGTCGTCGATTCGTTCCCGTTTGGCGGCCAAGCCCGCAAAAACATCCAAGGCGCCCGGGAAAGAAGAAGTCGCCGCCGTTCCAGAGTCCGACGGGGCAGCAGTTTCGGTCGCGGTCGAACGGGAGGGGGCCGGCGTGCCGTCAAAGCAGTTGGCGTCTCCAGGCAAACGGGAGGTTGTTGCACCGAAATCGGCTTTTGCCCCAATTACGGCGAAAAAACAACCGGCCAAGCCCGCCCCAGTTGCTATGGCACCGGAACCGCCGAAGCCGGTCGTGGAAAGCGTTTCGCTGATTGATCCACACACCCCGAAACCGAAGCGTGTTCCGTCCGACGACGCGGTCAAGCGCACCATTCTTCCGCCGATTTCCCGCATCCGTGCGACCCCGGCTGCGCCAGAGCCGGCGCGCGAGGCGGTGGTTGAAATACCGGCCGCCGCTCCGTCCAGGGCGGCCGACGCCGAAGTCGAGACCGAAACCGAGGACGGCCGCAAGATCATTCACATCAAGCCGCCGATTATCGTCAAGGATCTCGCGGCGCAGCTCGGGCTGAAGAATTTTCAGCTCATCCGCGAGCTGATGGACGACTTCAACATTTTCGCGAATCCCAACCTGACGGTGGAACCCGAAGTGGCGACGAAAGTTTGCGAGAAGCACGGCTTCGTCTTTGAGATGGAACGCCGCGAAAAGGGTGGCGGCGTGCACAAGATCGAGCAGGTGGTGGTCGCGCCGCCGCCGCCAGTCATCGAAAAGGAAGAAGAGCTTAAGCTGCGCGCGCCGATCATCACGTTCATGGGGCACGTCGACCACGGCAAAACGTCGCTCATGGACGCGATCCGCAAGACGCGCGTCGCAGCGGGTGAAGCCGGCGGCATCACCCAGCACATCGGCGCTTACACGGTCGATCACAAAGGGACCCGCATCACCTTTCTCGACACCCCCGGGCACGCCGCCTTCACCGCGATGCGCGCGCGGGGCGCGAACGTGACCGATATCGTCGTGCTCGTCGTCGCGGCCGATGACGGCTTGATGCCGCAAACGATCGAAGCGATTCATCACGCTAAGGCCGCGCCACATGTGAAGATCATGGTGGCGATTAACAAGATCGATTTGCCGTCGGCGAATATCGACCGCGCCAAGCAACAGCTCCAGGAGCACGACCTCACGCCCGAGGATTGGGGCGGCGACACGATCGTCGTGCCGGTTTCCGCGACCAAGGGGATCGGCGTCGAAGAGTTGCTCGAGAACATGGTGGCCCAGGCGGAAGTGATGGAGCTGAAAGCTTCGCCGACCGCGACCCCGCGCGGCACTGTGATCGAAGCGCAGGTGGAGGCGGGCCGCGGCCCGACCGCGACGGTCATCGTGCAAATGGGCACGCTCAAGGTTGGTGAGCCTTTTATTTGCGGCAGCTACGGCGGCAAGGTGAAATCGTTGGTCGACGATCAGGGCGAAACGATCAAGTCCGCGGGTCCCTCGACTCCGGTGAAGGTCCTCGGCTTTACCGGTTTGCCTAACGCCGGCGACGAATTCCTCGTTATGGAATCGGAAAGGTCCGCCAAGCTCTTGAGTGAGGAACGGCTGGCCACGAAGCGCGCCGAGAAATTGAGCATGCCGCAGCGCGCCACGCTCGAGAGTCTGCTCGAAGCCGCCGACGGCAAGAAAGTGTTGCGCCTCGTTTTGAAGTGCGACGCCCAGGGTTCGCTCGAGGCGTTGACCGCATCGTTAGGCCAGATCCAGAGCAAGAAGATCGATCTGGAAATGATTCACTCCGGGGTCGGGCCGATTTCCGAATCCGACATCTTGCTGGCCAGCGCCTCGAACGCCGTCGTGGTCGGATTCAACGTCAAGGTCGAAAGCAACGCCGTCGGGGCGGCGAAACGCGAAGGCGTGCAAGTCAAACTTTACAGCATCATTTACGAGCTGATTGACCAGATCAAAGAAGCGATGGCAGGTCTGCTCGATCCGGAGCATCGCGAGACGGTCATCGGCCACGCCGAGGTGAAGCAGGTTTTCCAATTAAGCCGCGGGATTGTCGCCGGCTGCCTCGTGACCGATGGGCGCATCGCGCGGACCGCGCGCGCCCGTGTGCTGCGCCGGCGCCAACCGGTTTACGATGGCGGTCTCTCCACCCTTCGCCGTTTTCAGGACGACGTGAAGGAAGTGCGCGTCGGTCTGGAGTGCGGTATCAAGCTGGGGGACTTCAACGAATATCAAGTCGGCGACGTGATCGAGTGTTACCAACTCGAACAGGTTGCGCAGAAACTGTAGCCGGGGGCGCTAACCCCGGCCGGCGTCAGCCCCGCCGGCTACAACTTGCGTCACTACCAATGAAACACCGACTTTTGCGCGTCAATGAACTCCTGAAACGGGAGTTGAGCGGCCTCCTCGTGCGCGAGATGACTTTCGAAAATTTGCTCGTCACGGTGAACCAGGTGGACGTCACGCCCGATCTCAAATCCGCCCACGTCTACATCAGCGTGCTCGGTTCCAAGGGCCGCAAGGAAGTCCTCCCGAAACTGGAAGCGAGTCGAACCGCGCTCCAGGCCGACCTTTCAAAACACGTCGTGCTGAAATACACCCCGCACCTTGTTTTTCACCTCGACGATTCGATCGAACGCGGCTCCCGCGTCCTCGAAATCATGCAGGAAATCGAACCTCCGCCCAACGCCGCCAACGAATGAACGTCACCACTGCCGAGCCGGCGGCCGAGACCGCCGCCTCTCCACCCGCTGCCCTAACGAACTCAACCTTTGCGGAAATCGCGGAGGTCCTGCGCCGGGAGGAACGCTTCGTGGTGCTGAGCCATGTCCGGCCGGACGGGGACGCCCTCGGCAGCCAGATCGCGATGGGCCTCGCGCTGCAAAAGCTGGGCCGGAAGGTGAAAGTTTGGAACGAAGAGGGATTCCTCGAAAAATTTTCCTTTCTCCCGGGCGGTGAATTGGTTTCTCTCCCGCCTAACGAACCGGAGGATTTCGACGTCGTTCTCGCACTCGACACCGCGACCCGGCAGCGCCTCGGTGAGAATTGCCTGGCGGCCATCGGCCGCGCCAAGATCTGGATCAACATCGATCATCACCCGAGCAACCCGCGTTACGGCGATTTGGTGCACATCGACCCGCTGGCTCCGGCTACCGGTCAAATTCTTTTTGAACTGCTCCAGAGCCAGGATTTGCCGCTCGACGAACCGATCGCGGAGAATCTCTTTGCCGCGATTTCCACTGACACGGGTTCATTCCAGTATCCCAATACGACCGCCCGCACTTTTGAGATCGCGGCCGACATTCTCCGCTGCGGAATCAAAGTGGGCGAGCTGAGCCAAAAGCTTTACGAAAGCTATCCGCGCCGCCGGATCGAGCTGTTGCGCGTGCTGCTCGATCGGATGCGTTTCGACGCCGACGGCAAAGTGGCCAGCTTTAGCCTGCCGCTGGCCACGGCTAACGAACTCGGCGTCATCCCCGAGGATAACGAAGGCTTGATCGATCATCTGCGCGCGATCCAGGGTGTGATTATCGCGATCTTTTTCGAAGAACTGGAAGACGGCAAGGTGCGCGTCAGCATGCGCTCGAAGGACGAGCGCGCCGACGTTTGCGAGATCTGTCTTCGCTTTAAGGGCGGGGGTCACAAACTGGCGGCCGGCGCGCGGGTGCCGGGAGCGCTGGAGGAAGTGGCGAGTCGCGTGATGGAAGCTGCTTGTGATGTTGTTAACCGCCTCCCCTAACTCGGAGGGACGTGCCTCCGCACGTCCAGGACATGCCGAAGCATGCCCCTCCGGAGATTGTTGTCCGCGACCACGATTCGTTTTCCCATGGCACTAACCGCCACACCCGACGGAGTCCTGCTCGTCGATAAAGCCGCGGGGATGACGTCCCACGATGTTGTCGCGCTCGTTAGGCGGCAGCTCCAGATCAAGAAGGTCGGTCATTGCGGGACGCTCGATCCGATCGCCACCGGGCTGCTCATTCTCACCCTCGGCCGCGGGACGAAAATCCAGGATCTGCTGATGAGCGAGGATAAGGAATACGTCGGCACACTGTCGTTAGGCAAAACGACCGACACCCAGGATCGCGCCGGTCAGGTGACCGCAGAGCGGCCCGTACCGGAGTTGACCGGGGAAAATGTCCGCGCGGCCTTCGAGAAATTCTGCGGCGATTTTTACCAGATGCCACCGATGGTTTCGGCAATCAAGCAGGGCGGCGTGCCACTTTACAAACTGGCGCGCCAGGGAAAGGTGGTCGAGCGCGAGCCGCGCCTCGTGCACGTTTATCGCTACAGCATCGATCGCGTCGCTTCGCCCGAGATCGATTTTACGGTTTTGTGCAGCAAAGGTTTTTACGTCCGCACCTACGCGCATGACATTGGCGAAATGCTCGGCTGCGGCGCGCATTTACAGGAGCTGCGGCGCACGCGTTCCGGCCGATTTGATCTGGCCCGCGCCGTGACGGTGGAGGAGATCAAGACCGCTGATCCGGTCGATATTCTCTCGAAAATTCTAACCCTCCCCGAAGTCTCCCGAATGCGCGGTGCCTAACGACGGTTCTAACATGCGCATCCTGCGTTCCATTCCGGAGCTGGCGCAAATCCCCGGGCCGGTCTTTCTTGCCATCGGCGTCTTCGACGGGGTTCATCTCGGGCATCAGGCGGTCATTGGCAGCACCGTTCGTCATGCTGGGGAAGCCGGCGGCACGGCGGTCGTTGTCACCTTTGATCCGCACCCGGCGAAATTTTTGCGGCCCCAGGAAAGCCCGCGGCTGCTGACGGCGACGGACCACAAGATCGCGCTCCTGCGCGAGCTCGGGGTTTCGCATTTGCTTGTCCTGACCTTCGATCAGCGGCTCGCTTCGACTCCGCCCGAAGAATTCGTTAGGCAACTGGTCGCGGCCTCAAAACCACTGCGCGAAATCTGCGTCGGCCAGGAATGGTCTTTCGGCAAGAATCGTGCCGGCAACCTGGCGTTGCTGAAAAAGCTGGGCGTGGAAATGAATTTCCATGTCGTCGGCGTGGTACCGGTTACGCGCGACGGCGTGATCGTGAGCAGCACGGCGATTCGCCGCGCGGTAGAGAGCGGAGACCTGGCGCTGGCGGCGAAAATGCTCGGGCGCGAATACACGATTCTGGGGACGGTGGAGGAGGGGAACCGTCTCGGCCGCAGTCTCGGCTTTCCGACGGCGAACCTGAGCGCGCACAGCGAGCAGTTTCCGCCGAATGGCGTTTACGCGGCGGAAGGCCGGCTCGACGGAAGAGTCATGCGTGGGGTGGTTAATCTTGGGGTGCGCCCCACGGTGGCGACGGACGCTCCGCAGCGCGTGCTCGAGTTTCATCTTTTCGATTTCGATCGCGATCTTTACGGGGTAGACATCGAGGTGCGGTTTTTGCGTTACCTGCGGCCGGAGCGGAAGTTCGAAAACCTGGCCGCGTTGCGTGAACAGATTGCGCGGGACACAACCGAAGCGCGCCAGATTTTCGCGGCGGAAGCGGGTGGCGAGGTGAGTCCCGCCTAGCGTTGCTCGCGGACGTTAGAGAGCGCCGCGCCGGCGGCGACCGCGCTCAGCACGAGCGCGCAGCAAATCGCCACCAGACCAACGAAGAGCACGGGCATCGAGGCGAGCCGATAAAACGCGGTGACGAGAAAGCGGCCGCCGTCGGAAACGAAGTAAGTGACCACGCTGGCGAGCAGCGTCACACAAATCAGGATCGTTTCGCGGAATGAGCGACGTCTGGCGGGGGCGGGCAATTTCTGCACGACCCGCGCGGTGAAGCCGTCATCATCGATATACGGCATCTCCTGCCGCAGTCGGGCGTCGAGCCAGTCTTCCTGGAGTTGTTCGTCCATCGTCAGTTCGGTCCCCACGCGGCGAGCGTCTTTTTCAATTTCTCCCGGCCACGCAAGACGTTGGTCTTCACGGTGCCGAGCGGAATATCGAGAACGCGCGCTGCTTCATCATGCGATAAACCATTCTGGCAGCAAAGCAAAATCGCCGACCGCTCGGGCAGGGGAAGAAGTTGGAGAGCGTGCATGAGATCGTGTTTCAGGGCGGGGTCGACGGTTTGCGGATCCTGCTCGGCCTCGAGTCGCGCCTCGTCGATTCCGACCAGTTCCTTTCGTTTGCGGGCCTCCTCGCGGAAGCAGTTATAGGCGATGCGATAAAGCCAGGTGGAAAATTTCGCCTCGCCGCGAAAGCTGCGGATGTTTTTGTAAGCGCGCAGAAAAGTTTCCTGGGCGAGATCGTCGGCCAGGGCAAAGTCGCTGCGCGTGAGCTGCCGCAGGAGACCACGCACCGCGGACTGGTGGTTGCGCACCAGTTCCGCGAAGGCGTGGTGATCATCCTCCAGTAGAACGCGTGCGACAAGGTCGGCATCATTGAGCGGCACGCAGGGAGTTTACACCTTGGGGGAAGGGTCTTCCCTGTGGACGTCGAGTCTCCAGACGAGCAGGTAGCCCAAGCCGATGAGAAACGGAATGATGCCCAGGCTCCAGACGCCGCCTTCCCAGTCGTTGACGGCGCCGAAGAAGACCATCAAACCCGCGCCGACCATCAGGAGGACGACGCCGCGACGCAAATCGGAGCGCTGTCGGACAACGGGTGGCGGATTCAAGAGGGCCTCGGGAACTGGCTGGCCTTTCTCGACCATTAACCGGACCGTTTTGTGAAGGGCGCGGCTCTTTGAAAAGCTGAAATACATGATCAGGCCCACGATCACGACCGGAACGCCGAAAATGGAAAGAAACACGATTAACACGATCGGGACCGCGATCCACGGGACATCATCTTCGGAGTGCTCACCCGAGTGACCGCGATCGAAATCGAAATTGAAGTGCTTGCGGATCTTTTTCTCGATCGCTTTGTCGAAATCCTCGTCGCTGTCAGGGCTAGCCCCGGGAGCGACAGCTGGGGCGGCGGTTGCGCTTGTGACGGGCACTACGGGCGAAGCGGCGGCCGAGATGACACTGGCGGCAGGCGTCATCGCCGCCACCGGGGTCCCGGGCGGAACGGTTGGGCTTTGACCGTGCGCGGAGCAGGCGAGAGCGACGACACAGCAAAAGTAAGTGAAGAGTTTGATCTTGAGGAAGGTGATTTTCATATTTGTCCTTTGCTTTGAGATGCAACGGGCATGCCTTTTGGATTCAACATTTTGAGGTAGCGCGAGATCCCAGGTGCCGGCTACAGCACGTTGTAGACTTCGACGACCGCTATTCCCGTCGCGTCACTCTTGCCGCGCGCGATCCCGGTGTAATTGCCTTTGGCTAGTGAAATCGCCAGCGCCGACTCACGAATGTCATTCGGCGCCAGACCGGTTTGGCTAATTTCCATTTCCTGCGTCTGCTGCCAGTCATCGTTACTGATCAACGTGGAACCGTT
>DATMNS010000194.1:0-5359 GCA_035568735.1 Chthoniobacterales bacterium
TCGCGACGATCGGGCCGCTCGTTGGTTTGTTCGGGACCGTGATCGGAATCATCCGCTCGTTTGGCGCGCTCGGCTCCGAACTCGGTCCGATGCGCTATGTCCTGCTTTCGAAAGGGATCAGCGAAGCGCTCATCAACACCTGCGGCGGTCTCGGGATCGGCATCACCGCGATGATCTTCTACGCCTTTTTTCGGGGGCGTGCGCAGCGGCTCGTCTCCGATCTCGAATCTGCCAGCACCCACATCGTGGCTCTCCTCTCGCTCCAGCAAAGCCCGCGCCGGGAACGCGCTTCGGCGCTGCTCGACGATGAATTTTGAGCGGCGTTAGGCGTCGAAACTTTTGCGTCCCTCCCGGGCGTTGACTCAGATGAACTTCCGCAGCCGCACCGCTTCACCCCATCCGGGTATTCAGCTTGCGCCCCTGGTCGATGTCCTCCTGCTGCTCCTCATCTTTTTTCTCATGACCTGGAATGCCGCGCGCAACGAAAACGAACTCGACGTGAAGGTGCCCAAAGCAAGCGCCGCGAAGGAAAAGACGGCCCCGATCGGCGACGTGATCGTGAATGTAAAGAGCAACGGCAACGTGGTCGTGAACCGGCGCACCCTCTCCGAGCCCGACCTCACGACGATGTTGCAGGGCTTGGTGAAGCTCAATCCCGACCAGGCGGTCGTGATTCGCGGCGACGAAGCCGGCGCCTACAAGAACATCGTCAACGTGCTCAATATTTGCAGCCAGGCCGGGGTCACCAACGTCGCCTTCGCGACCGCAAAATGAAGCCGCGGCGTCGCGCGGCCACGCTCCTTGTCGCGGCCGCAGTTTTGCTTTTGCGGCGCGAAGCACCTGCGCAAACGCCGACGCCCATTCGGCGCGCCATCCCGGTGCAGGAGCCACCTGTCGCGCGCGCCCTCCCCGTCGCCACACCGCCGCCTGCCACCGCGCCCACGATCATGCGCGCGCTGCCCGTGCCGGTCGAAACCGAACCGGTTGCGCCCTCCTTTACCCCAAGCCAGTCGTCCGCTGGCGGGCCGCCGCCGGAAAGCGCCGAGCCACCGGAGCAACGGCAGCTCAACTACGCCAACGCACTTTTCGGCCGCAAGCTCTACGATCTCGCCGTCCCGGAATACGAAAAATTTCTCGGCCTCTACCCGGACTCCCCCAACCGCGCGACCGCGCTCTTCTACCTCGGGGAAGCGTATCGCGCGCTCGGTCGCACCCCGGCCGCGCGCACCAGCTTTCAAAGTGTCCTGCAGGATTTTCCCGAGAGCGACCTGGCCGGGCCCGCTTCCTATGGGCTCGCGGAGATCGCCTTCAACGAGAAAGACTATGCCTCAGCCCTTCCTCTGTTCCATCGCGCGGCGGCGAAAGTGAAAGCGTCGGAGCTGGCGCTTTCGGCGCGCTATTTTGAGGGCCGTTGTCTCGAAAATCTCGAACGCAGAGATGAAGCGCGCGACGTCTACCAGCAGGTCATCGAAGTAAACAATCCGAATCCCTATCGTGATGACTCGCGCTTTGCCGTCGCGCTCATCTTCCTCACCAATGGACGCAAAGCCGACGCCCTGAAACAATTCGAAGCGCTTGCTGAGGAGACGAGCAAGCCGTCGCTCAAGGCGGAGGCAACGGTGCGAGCGGGCTTGGTCGCAGTCGATCTCGTGCAATCGGACAAAGGCAAACCGGACAAGGCAATGATTGCGAAAGCGACCGCCTTGCTGCAAAAAGGCCGCGCCCTGCCGGGAGCCCGCCGCTGGAGCGGGATCGCGGGCGTGGGGCTGCTGCGTCTCGAGTATCAGGCGGGTCAGTACGCGCAGGCCGTCGCCGATTATCAGCGAAGCAAAGAGCAGGTGCCGGAAGAGGTGCTTCCCGAGATGATGCTGCTTGCCGCGAACAGTCAGCGCCAGCTCAGCCATTTCAACGAAGCGCAGGACCTTTATCGCCAGATCATGCAAAAATATCCGGGCCGCGAGGAGGCGAAGGACGCGCGTTACCAGCATTTGATCGGTCTCTACAACGCCAACGACCCGGCGTTGCGCGATGAGATCGACGATTTCATCCGGGACAATCCCGAGAGTGAGCGCGGTGACCAGGCCAAGCTGCTCAAAGCCGAAGCGCTCTACAAGGAGCATGATTTCGCCGCCGCCGCTCTGCTCTATACAGCGCTGCGCGATTCGAAGTTGTCCGCCAAACTGCGCGCTGAATCCGCCTTCAAACTCGGCTGGTGCTTTGTGCAAACAAAGGAACTGGCCAACGTGATCGACGCTTTCGCTTATTTTCTCCAAGCTTTCCCCGATAATCCGCAGGTCCCGTCCGCTTTAGCCCAGCGGGCGCTCGCCTACCAGGAAGACAAACAATACGAGAGCGCCCGGGCCGATCTCGACCGGCTGCTGAAAAACTATCCCGAGGCACGCGAGCGGGAGGCCGCACTTCAGCAAAAAGCCCTCATCCTTGGACAAACCGACGACGCGCTCGGAATGACCGCGACGTTTCAACAGTTGCTGAAGGAGTTTCCGAAGAGCGCGGCCGCGGCGCAGGCGCATTATTACATCGGCAAATCGGCCTTCGAAGCGAAGGATTACGAGCGCGCGATCGCAGAGATGAACAAGGCGCGCCAGCTGAACCCGGAGCAATACCGGACGCCGGCAGCGTTGCGCATCATGTCGTCGTATTTCTATCTCAAGCAGCGTGCCGCGCTGGCCAAAGAGGTGAACCAGTTCTACGCCGCTTCGCCTGACGGACAGGTGCCGGCGGAAATTCTCGAATGGCTCGGGATCGATTTCTACAATGCCCGGGACTACGCCGCCGCGGCCAAATACCTGACCGCGCTGAGCAAAGCCGCCATTGTGAGCAGCGTGAAACCGGATTTCTGGTTTTACCTCGGCGACGCGGAAATGAAATTGAATCAACCGGCGGAGGCGGAGGTTGCGCTCCAGAAGTTTCTCGAAACCGTGAGCGATCCGGCGGCGAAAGCGAAAGGGCTCCTTGCCCTCGGTGCAGCCAAGATTGCGGCGCACAAGCCGGACGACGCGCAAAAAATCGCGGATGAAATCATGACCTTGCAACCGGAAGGCCGGACCAACGCGCAGGCGCGTCTCCTGGCCGGAGACGTCGAGATGGAGCGCCAGCAATTTGAAGACGCGGGTAAAGCATTCATGAGCGTCGCGTTGCTTTACGACGACCCGGAGATCACGCCCCAGGCGCTCGCCAAGGCCGCGAAAGCCTACGAAAAAGCAGGCAAACTGGACGAGGCACAGCGGGTCAACGCTCAACTGCACCAAAAGTATCCCGATTACGCCGGAGGCTAGATTAGCCTAACGATGACAAATCGTCGCGGCGGTTTCCGGGGAGCGCACGCGCCCTCGCGTGCTGGGTTCGGCGCCTCGCCGAACCCTCGTCGCGTTCAGGGTGCGAGTGGCGCCTCCCCAGCGTGCAATCGGCGAGGCGCCGATTGCGGCACGCGAGGGCGCGTGCGCTCCCCGGAAACCGCTACGACCACGGCAGATGCAACAAAGTTTCAATCGGCAGCGGCCCGAGAAACTTTTGCGGATCATCAATCTGCAGGATCGGTCGCGCCAGGCAGGCGGCGAGAAAACTAAGATCGGGCGTCGCGGCCAGACCGGCCTGCGCGGTCAATTCCAACCGGGCGAGCTGCCTAACGACGCGTTCGATATTCTCCCGGCAATTTCTTGCCGAGGTAAATCGCACCGTGCAAACGCCGGGTGCGGTCGCCTCGATCTCCGGCGCCAGGGTCGCCGCGTGATGCAGCAAAATTTCGCCGGCGATTTTCTCCTGCGCGCGCGCCCGCGGTTTGAGGAGCAGGCGCAAACAGCGGGCCAGCCCCTGGCTCGGCGTCATCCCTGCGCTGACACCGGCTTCCGCCGCGCCGGGCGTGAGCTGCATGATGGTCGCCTTCGCTGTCTCATCATCGACCAGGGCGAGCGGCTTCCGCTGCAGCTCGGGCTCGTGCCGCAAGGCCGCCTGCAATTCAAAATCCGGCAAATAAAGCGCCGCAAACATCAGCCGGCCCGGGCGATTTTTGGATCGCTCCTCCATTTGTTAGGCTGAGCACGTTGCAACCGAATCTTCAGTTGCGCCTGCAAGTCGGCCACGGCCACATCGAGCTGGAGAAGCGTCCAGCGATTTTCCAAAACCAGTTTCCATTGCGCACTGCTGATCATGCTTCGCGGGGTGAAAACCAGAAACGCCGTCGGCGCCGGCTCGACTAAACGTTGCAGGCGATACCAGTTGCTCGTGGGAATCCGGCTCAATTCCGTTAGTGGATTGAGAACGAGATCGAGGATGACGAGCGGAAAATTCCCGTCGCGCAAAAGCAGATCGGCTGCCTGCATCGCTTCGCTCGCTTTCCGACAGCGCACCCAAAGGAGATGGCGCAACGCGGCGTTGCCGAGGGATGGCGGGGCGAACGAATCGCGGCCATCGATCAGGGCCAGGAAATAGCGCTCCCCGCAGGCACGTTGCAGAAGCGCGGCGATGATCGACGCGCTGCCGGCACTCGGCGGCGCGCTGCTCAATTCCGTGATCGCCCCTTTCGTTAGGCCACCGCCCAGCGCTTCATCGAAAAGGCGCAGGCCGGTGACCAGCCGGTCGACCGGCGGCAACGCTTCCTGCGGGAAACGTTCCGCCAGGAGCTTACGCAGATCGATGATCCTGCTCGCGGCCATGCCGAAGCCTGCCACGAAATCGAAATATGTTCAAAAGAACAGTTAAGCTAATTCTTAACCCGGCGACTGCTTTCGCACCAGCGAGGTCATCACTCCCTGGATGCGTAACTCCCGCGCCGGAACCAAATCCGGGAAGCGTGGGTTCTCCGCTTTCAAATACGGCCGTCCGCGTTCCGTCACATAACGTTTCAAGGTTGTCTCGCCATCGATCAACGCCGCCACGATGTCGCCATTTCTTGCGCTCTGGCGATCTTCCAGGATCACGATGTCGCCATCAAGAATGTGCGCACCGATCATGGAATCACCGCGCACGCGCAGGGCGAAAGTGCGCCCGCTCCGCGAGGCGTTAAGCGATTCGAGGTCGAGCGCCACATGGCCCTCGATATTTTGCTCGGCGAGGGTGGCCATGCCGGCGGGAATCTCCCCGTAGATCGGGATATCGACCACCCGGCTCTGCGGCGCGGCGGTAATCAAGGCGCGTGCCTTGCGCGCATGACGCTGGAGAAACCCTTTCCGCTCGAGCGCGGCAATGTATTGCATGACCGAGGTCTGACTCGCGAAGCCGAAGTGTTCCTGAATCTCCCGCGTGCTCGGGGTCAGCCCTTTGGTGCGCTGTTCCGCCTGGATGAATTGCAGGACGTTCTTCTGCCCGGGCGTGAGCATATGAACATGTTGGCGAAAACCTC
>DATMNS010000195.1:0-5090 GCA_035568735.1 Chthoniobacterales bacterium
TCCGCCATCGAGGAGAAACTCATCCAGGTGAAAATGAAAAGTTCGGAAGGGAATCTCGTTTATCCGAATGAACTGAACGAAGAATTCTATACTTTCACCCAATCCATTGAAGCCGACACGGCGCCCACCCAACCGCAGGAGGAAGTCTTCAAGCAGCTCGCTGGACAACTCGAAGAGCAGTTGAAAGCGTGGACGCAGATCACGACCGACGATGTGCCGAAGGTCAACGCCCTGGTCAAGCAAGCCGATCTGCCGGCGTTGACGGTCGCATCCGCGGCCCCGCCCAATGAATCACCGACCCCGAAGCCAACTCCAACCGCGCCTACGGAATCACCGGCGCCCACCGCATCGCCGACACCCTCGGCCAAGCCATGAAGGGAGAGGTGCGGAAGCACGTCCCTCCGGAGGAAGCACCCGTTTCAGGTTTCGAATCGTTTCGTTAGGCGATGAGCCATTCGCATCAGCCGCAAATCGATTTCGGGCGCGCCTTCGCCCTCGGCGTGCTCCTCAACACCGGCTTCATCGTCGCGGAGGTTGTCTTCGGCTTGCTCAGCCATTCGCTCTCACTCCTGGCCGATGCCGGCCATAATCTCGGCGATGTCCTCGGGCTCCTGATGGCCTGGGCGGCGACCGGCCTCGAACGCCGCAGCCCGACCCAGCGCTTCACCTACGGTCTCCGCCGCACCTCCGTGCTCGCGGCGCTTTGCAACGCGATCCTCCTCCTCGTCAGTGTCGGCGCGATTGCCCTCGAAGCGGTCCGCCGTATTCGCGAGCCCGCGCCGGTCGCCGGCCTAACGATGATCTGGGTCGCGACGGCGGGCGTGGTGGTCAACGGTCTCACCGCCTGGATGTTTGCCGGCGGACGGAAAAACGATCTCAACATTCGCGGGGCCTTCCTTCACATGGCGGCCGACGCGGCTGTTTCGGCGGGCGTGGTGGTGGCCGGATTCGTCATCCTGCGCACCGGCTGGGACTTGCTCGACCCGATCAGCAGCCTCGTCATCGTCGTGATCATCCTCGCCGGAACGTGGGGCCTGCTACGCGATGCGATCAACCTCGCGCTCGATGCCGTGCCCCGCGGGATCGATCCCGGCGCGGTCAAGGTTTTTCTCGAACAACTGCCCGGCGTCGCCGCCATTCACCATCTCCATGTCTGGGGTCTGAGCACGACCGAGACCGCCTGCACCGCCCATGTCGTGAAGCGCGAACCGCAACTCGACGACCAGTTGCTCAAGCGGATCGCGCACGAATTGCACGACCGTTTCGGGATCGAGCACACCACCATTCAGTTCGAGCGCTGCGACGGACCGGATTGCCCGACCGAACATGAAACGCACGCTGCTCATGACTGACGTCATGACCAAGGCGGTCCTCCTGGCCGCCGGTCGAGGGACGCGGATGCGCGACCTGACTAACGAGTTGCCCAAACCCATGATCGAGGTGCAGGGCAAACCGATCCTCCAGCACATCATCGAGGGTCTGCGCGCCGCCGGCGTGCAGCAGTTCCTCATCATCGTTGGTTATCGGGCCGAGGTCGTCAGGCGAGCTTTTGGCGACGGGGCGCGACTGGGCGTTGAGATCAACTATGCGACGCAGGTGGTGCAGAACGGCACCGGCAAGGTCGTCGAGTTGGCGCGTGATTTCGCCGGCGAGGATGCCTTCGTCCTGAGCTACGGCGATATCATCGTCGACCCGTCAAATTATCCGCGCCTCGTCGCGCTTGAAGCCGGGACCGAGGCGCTGGTCAGCATCCGGCCTAACGAGGATGTAAGCCAGGGCGGCGCCGTTTTTGTGAACGAACGCTTCGAGCTGATCGATTTGCGGGAAAAACCGCGACCCGGCGAGCCGACGAGCCCGTGGTACAACGCCGGGATCTACGCTTTTCGCCCGAGCATTTTCGATTTCACCGCCCGGCTGCAGCCTTCGCCCCGCGGCGAATTCGAGCTGACGGACGCGGTCCGCGACCTCGCCCATTCCGGCCGGAAAGTGCAGGCGATCGAGTTGCACGGCGCCTGGGCCGACGTGCGCGACCCGGAGATTCTCGCCCGCCTGAATCGTTAGGGGATTTCCTCGATTGTCTCGGTCTCCGGCGGTTCTTCGCCGATTTCCTCTTCGATCACGCGACGCCGTTTGGGCGAGAGGAAAGGCCGCAGAAATCCGTAAAGCAGGTAGGTGAGAAAAATCACCGCCGCCATCCAGTTATAAAACTTCACGGTCAAGGCGAGAAGCGCGATCAGGAAAAGGAAGCGCGGAATCGATTGCGTGGTGCGCCAGTTGACCGCCTTAAAGCTCGGGTAGCGGAATTTGCTGAACATCATGAAGGAGAGAAAAAGCATCAGGGCCGGAAGGGCGTACTTCCAGCGACCGATGGTGCGCTGGCCGGCGTCGAGCCAGAGCATGAACAACGTAAGCGACGCGATCACGCCCGCCGCCGCCGGGATCGGGAACCCGGTAAAATTCTTGTCCGGGCTGGTGGGCGAGCCGGCCTCGGCGACGCAATTAAACCGCGCCAGGCGGAGCGCGCCGCACGCCAGGTAAACGAACGCGATGATCCAGCCGAGGTTCTGGAATTCGCCGAGCACGATCTGGTAAACGAGCAGGGCCGGCGCCAGCCCGAAGGAAACGATATCGGCCAGCGAATCGAACTCCCGGCCAAAGGAACTCTCGTGACCGCCGAGCCGCGCGAGCCGGCCATCGAGGAGATCGAAAATACAGGCCGCGAGAATGAACCAGATCGCATCGTGAAAATCGGAGGCCGCTTCGAGGAGATCGATCCTCTGGGCGCCATCATAAATCCGGAGCACGGCCGCAAAGCCGCAGAAGAGGTTGCCCGCCGTCATCAAATTCGGCAGGAGATAAATCTTCGGATTTTGCGGGTCGCGCATGATCAGGCCAACCGTGCAATCGGGCTCGCTCCGCCGGCGACGCGGTCGCCTACCTTGACGAGCACCGCCGCGCTCAGCGGCAGGTAGACTTCAGTCCGTGAACCAAATCGAATCATCCCGAATCGCTCGCCCTTTTGCAGGCGATCGCCGACCTGCGACCAGCCGACGATCCGGCGCGCAATCGCGCCGGTGATTTGCCTCACGACCAGGGTCGCGCGCGGATTCTCAAACGCCCAGGTCATGGCTTCGTTTTTCTGCGAGCACTCGGGGTTGCGCGCGTCGAGGCAAAGGCCGGCCCGGTGTTCGCGGTAAATGATCCGGCCATCGATCGGCGCGCGATTGGTGTGGACGTCAAAAACAGAAAGAAAAATCGCCACGCGGCGCATCGTTTCTTTGATGACTTCGTTTTCGGCAAGTTCGGCAATCTCCACGACCACGCCATCGGCTGCGGCGACGACGACGTGCGGATCCGCCGGCACGGTCCGGTCAGGGTCGCGAAAAAAGACGAAGGTGTAGCTGATGAGCAGGAGGAAAAGCAACGCCAGCCAGGGCACGAGCCAGAGGCTCGCCAGCGTGAGGACGAGGAGCACGGCGAAGATCCAGCGTGCTTCAAAAAGCGTTTGCAAGCGCATGAGCGGGGAGAGTTTCGAGTTCGTCGGTAGGCGGGTCAAGTGGATCGCACCTCTAGCCGCCTCCCTGTGGGAGGCGCGGGTCTCAGCGTGAACTGGACGATGACTCGGGGGCGCGTCAGCTGCCTCGCATTGCCCCCTCCCCCGCGCTTCGCACAGCGAAGCGTCTACAAGCGCCAACCGCGTCGTGCACGTTTTCAGGTGACCAAAGGATTCGCCCGCGCCATCATCCGAGCATGCGCGCGGACGCAGTACGAACTCTTGATCATCCCCTCGCCGCCGCGCAGCTCTCGGTCCTGCGCGCCAAGGCGACGCCGCCTAACGAATTCCGGACCGCGCTGCAGCAACTCTCGGTACTCCTGCTCATCGAAGCGGCCCGGAGTTGGGAAACGCGAACTCTCGCCCAGGAAAGCCCGCTCAAGGCATTTACCGCTTTCGTCCTGGCACGACCGGTCACTCTCGTGCCGATCCTGCGCGCGGGTCTCGGGATGCAGGAGGGCATGATGCCGCTGGTTCCGACAGCCAGCACCGGCCACGTCGGACTTTACCGCGACCCGAAGACGCTGCGCCCGGTGCAATACTATTCCCGGCTGCCCGCCCATCTCCCAGAGGCGGAGGTGTTGGTGATCGATCCAATGCTGGCCACCGGTCAAAGCGCGGTCGCAGCCGTCACGCTGGTGAAGGCCGCCGGAGCGAGGCGGCTGCAATTCGTGTGCGTCCTGGGTTGTCCGCCAGGTGTGGCGGAGTTGCAGCGCGCGCATCCCGACGTGCCGATTATCGCGGCCGCGATCGATCCGGAATTGAACGACGCCGGCTACATCGTGCCCGGACTGGGCGATGCCGGCGATCGCTATTTCGGCACGCTGTGATTTTTCTCGTGCTCATGCTCGTAATCGAAATCCGCCATCGAGCACGAGCAAGAGCGCGATGACGAGTGAGTCGCGCGTTCCGAGCTTGCCTCAACCCCCCGAACCTGATTGGAATTTCCCATGGACCCAGACGAACCGCGGATCGAAATCTTCGCCCCATTCGGTGAAGCATTTGAATTAACGAAGAAAATTCTTTTTCAGCCGTTCGACATCGGAAAGTGGTTCGTCATCGGCTTCGCCGCCTGGCTCGCGACCTTCTTCAACGGCGCCGGCTTCAACTATCGGACTTGGAATCGGAACAACGATTGGAATTGGAGTTCGAAAGCGCATCATCACGGCGCCCCCTTTTCCCTCCATGACATGCCGCCGTGGGTCATTCCGGTGGTCGTGATCGGCGTCCTCCTCGTGCTCGCGCTTATCACCGTCCTGCTCTGGCTCAACGCGCGCGGTCGTTTCATGTTCACCGACTGCATCGTCCGCAACCGCGCCGCAATCGCCGAGCCCTGGCGCGAATTCCAGACGGAAGCCAATCGCTACTTCGTTTTCTCGATCGTCATCACACTCGCCAGTCTGGTCGTCTTCGGTAGCCTCGGCTTGATCATTTTCATCGACTGGTACTGGAGCAACCCGGTGGTGCCGATCGCGCTTCTCATCCTGATCGGAGTCGCCGTCGTCCTTGCAGCAGTAATCGTCGGCCTGGTCATGCG